>NZ_LWGA01000001.1:0-24341 GCF_001635235.1 Oleiphilus sp. HI0117
CAGCTTTCGCTATGCCAGCCTTAACCTTCAGCATGGATCTCGCATCTATGCGGCGCTATTGCGCAATAACAAAAGCCAAAACACGTCATCAAAGGACTATGAGTTTCCACTTGCGTCACTGAGTTTATTCATAGGATCAAGCTTATTCTTTATTATTTGGAGCTTTCTGGTTTTACGAACAGGCTTGCTAAGCCAACTAGATGCCAGCGTACTTCAACTCGGCGCTGAGCTGCGCAACATCAGTACCTTTGTCAGCGATATCAGCTCTCGGATATTTATCCATCTAACCCTGCTTGGCGATGAAAAGTTTTTATATGCCTCCTTTATAACACTCATCGCTTTGATGCTTTATCTAAGGCAGTTCCGAGCCTCCACTTTACTGGTGATTTCCGGCTTAAGTACTGCGGCAATTACACACACACTAAAAGCAGTATTTAGTATTGCCCGACCTGAACTAGTACTCTCACCGCCTGTTTCATATGCCTACCCTAGTGGCCATAGTTCAGGCTCAACCGTTTTCTACGGCCTGATTGCAGCATTTATTGCCCAACAGCTACCCAAGACCCAACGCTGGCAGTGCTACTTGCTATTCTTTGTGCCGATGTTTCTGATCGCTTTTAGCCGGGTTATGCTCAGCGTTCACTGGTTGTCTGATATTGTTGGGGGCATAGCGCTAGGTTTAGCGATTTGTGGAATTAGTAGAGTGTTATATAGCACTCACCAAGCTTATGACGCCGCGAACCGTCGAGATATCACTGTTGAAAAGAAAGCGGTTATGACAGCACTTTGTCTATGGCTCGGCATCTTAATTGGCTATCAGCTTTATTTCTTTCCAGAAGCCTTGCAGGCTTACCAGTTACGCCCCTAAACGCAGAGCCGTCTGATCAAGACTCAAGATTTATACGGCCTAAGTAACCATATCAGAAATTTGACGAGAGATTGCTTGCAGACGCTGAAGCGGGTCGCTCATTTCATAAAGATGCTGTTTCTGTTTATTGCCTAGCGGCAGTAACTCAGTCAAGCGCCAGCCTACTTGGCGCCCATCTTCATAATCAATATCCATATTCAAATCGCGAACAAAGGGGTGTTTGACCAGAGCCTGCAGTACCACACGCAGCTCATCAAACTCCTCGGGCAAGTCAATATGCTGCTCTTCACCAATAGCCTCAAGCTCGGCATACCAGACGCCATTTTCACGTTCTTCAAGTGAGGATAGTTTGACTTGTTCCAGACCTTCAACCGTCAGATTTAACACCCCGGTACTAGGCGTCTTGCCAAAATCTACAATTTGAACACGCGTGCCAAGTTCATAGAACTGCCCTTCTCGCACGTGTTCAGTCGGTGCATTTTCACTGCACATCAACACTGCCACAAAGCCTTCGCCTTGCTTCATCGAATCAGCAATCATATCTAAATAGTGCGGCTCAAAAATCTGCAAAGGAATACGACCTTGCGGACAGACAATAGCATTGAGCGGTAACAGCGGCAGTTTCATAGTTTATTCAGGTATTCACGGTTGGCTTTTAAGTAAGCATAGACTGATTTTTCCAATCTTATAGTTTCGTATTGAAGATTCGCCATTTGGTGCCAGCATGCATTTTTTTTGCTATGCTGCCTGCTTCAGATTTTTCTTTCTAACAACGATTATTTAAGAGACAAACGATGCCGACCTATCGCTCAAAAACCTCTACTCATGGCAGAAATATGGCGGGAGCACGCTCATTATGGCGTGCCACCGGGATGACAACAGAAGATTTTGAAAAGCCAATTATCGCTGTTGCAAACTCCTTCACCCAGTTCGTTCCAGGTCACGTCCACCTTAAAGACATGGGGCAACTTGTAGCACGCCAGATAGAAAAAGCAGGCGGCGTTGCAAAAGAATTTAATACCATCGCGGTCGATGACGGTATCGCCATGGGTCATGACGGCATGCTATATAGCCTACCTTCCAGAGAGCTGATTGCCGACTCGGTTGAATACATGGTGAATGCTCACTGTGCCGATGCACTGGTTTGCATTTCCAACTGCGATAAAATCACACCGGGAATGTTAATGGCTGCTTTGCGTCTGAACATTCCGGTTATCTTCGTATCGGGTGGCCCAATGGAAGCAGGTAAAACCAAGCTTTCGGAACACAAGCTCGACCTGGTCGATGCCATGGTCATTGCTGCAGACGATAGCGCTGACGATGAAACAGTTGCAGAATATGAGCGCAGCGCCTGCCCAACATGCGGCTCTTGCTCAGGCATGTTCACGGCTAACTCAATGAATTGTCTGACTGAAGCTATTGGTCTATCTTTACCAGGTAACGGCACAACATTGGCAACTCATGCAGACCGTGAAAAGCTATTCCTTGATGCTGCAGACCGCATCGTAGACATTACACGCCGCTATTACGAACAAGATGACGAATCAGTTCTACCACGCTCAATTGCCAGCCATAAAGCCTTCGAAAACGCTGTGATGCTTGATATCGCCATGGGCGGCTCAACCAATACCATCCTTCACCTTTTGGCAGCGGCTCAAGAAGCGGAATTAGATTTCGACCTAAAGAACATCAACGAACTAAGCAGACGCGTCCCTCAGTTATGTAAGGTTGCACCGAACTCTCCTCAATATCATATTGAAGATGTTCATAGAGCTGGCGGCATCATGGCTATTCTGGGCGAACTAGATCGAGCCGGAATTCTGCATACCGACCTGCCAACGGTCCACAGTAAGACAATGAAAGAAGCGCTAGCAAAATGGGACATTATGCAAAATAATGATCCAGAAATTGCCGAGTTCTTTAAAGCTGGCCCTGCTGGCATTCCAACCCAAACGGCTTTTAGTCAATCGACTCGCTGGCCGACACTGGACGGTGATCGCGCTAACGGTTGTATCCGCTCATTAGAAAATGCATTTTCTTTAGAGGGTGGACTCGCAGTCTTGTACGGCAATATCGCTGAAGACGGTTGCGTGGTAAAAACAGCTGGCGTTGATGACTCTATTCTCGTGTTTGAAGGCAAAGCCGTTATCTTCGAAAGCCAGGATTCCGCAGTAAAAGGCATACTTAATGATGACGTAGTTGAGGGCGATGTGGTTATTATTCGCTATGAAGGCCCTAAAGGTGGCCCGGGTATGCAGGAAATGTTGTATCCAACCAGTTACCTGAAATCAAAAGGCCTAGGTAAAGCTTGCGCCTTGTTAACCGACGGTCGCTTCTCAGGGGGTACCTCTGGCCTATCAATTGGCCACGCTTCCCCTGAAGCAGCTGCCGGTGGCGCTATCGCATTGATTGAAGCCGGCGACAAAATCAAGATCGATATCCCTAATCGCTCAATTGATGTTGTCTTGGAAGAAGGGGTACTTAACTCTCGACGTGAAGCAATGGAGCAGAAAGGCAAGCAAGCCTGGAAACCAGCAGAGCATCGCGAGCGAAAGGTCTCTAGCGCTTTGAAAGCCTATGCCATGCTGGCAACAAGCGCCGATAAAGGTGGTGTTCGTAATTTGGATATGCTGGATTAAGCTCGACGAAACATAGGACTGAGCAGAAGTTCAGTCCTTTTCTTTTTACTTACGATCCAAAACGATAAAACTATAATCATAGGGATTCGGCCCTTCGGCTTCAAAATCTTCCCGCCCAATTTCACGCCACTGAGTCCAATCGACTTCGGGAAAATAAGCATCGCCTTCGACTTCTGCATGAACTTTCGTTAGATAGATACGATCAACATCCGGCAGACTCGTTTGATAGATCTGGTCACCACCAATGATCATCACTTCCGACTGACCGTCAATATCACAAACCGACTCTCCTAAATCAAAAGCCTGCTCAAGAGAGTGCACGACTTTCACGCCTTCAGCCGACCAGCTTTCATTTCGCGTTATAACGATATTGCATCGACCTGGAAGCGGCTTACCAATCGACTCATAGGTTTTACGCCCCATTAGAATCGGCTTGCCCATCGTCACTTGTTTAAAGTACTTAAGATCATTGGGCAAATACCAAGGCAGCTTGTTGTTAATGCCGATAACTCGGTTTTCTGCCATCGCGACGATCATGGAGCGCTTCATTGTTTCTTCCTACTCGATATATATTTAAACTGAAAAAGGGTACTGGATACTGTCATGCGACTCATAGCCGACGACTTCAAAGTCAGCGGTCGTCACCCAGGTTTCAAGGTCTTCGAGTGACTTGATATCAGGGTTGATATTTAGTCTCGGAGAAGCGAAAGGCTCACGCTTTAGCTGCACATCTCGCATCAATTCTAACTGGTTCTCGTAGATATGAGCATTGACTATTTTGTGGTAAGCCTTACCGGCTTTATGCCCCGTGATCTGTGCCATTAGAGCAAGCAGAACATAGACCTGAACCTGATTGAAATTCAGCCCCAGCGGCACATCACAAGAACGCTGATAACTAGTCAAATACAGTGTATCCCCTAGCAAAGAAAATGTGTGCGTATGCATGCAAGGGCGCAGACAACCCATTTCGAACTCGCCCGGGTTATAGAAGCTTAGAATTTCTCCGCGGTCATCGACCCCTTTCGAAAGGTTATCGACGATCTTTTTAAGCTGGTCTAATGGCGTGCCATCCGGCTTTTGCCACGCCCGGCCCTGAACGCCGTATACTCGCCCCATATCATCCTCACCTTTACGATGCGGATTATTCAACCAGGCTTCATTCTCATTGGCATTAGCATTCCAGGTGTTACAGCCGATCTCGCGAAATTGCGCAGCACTGCTATACCCACGGAGATAACCCAGAAGTTCTGCAATGGCTGCTTTATAGTAACTTTTGCGAGTGGTAATTAACGGAAATACATTGTTCTCAACGTCATACTCCAGGTCAGCATTGATTAGGGTCAGGCAGCGCGTTCCGGTACGTTTATTATCTACCCACACACCCTCATCAATAATACGCTGACAAAGCGCTAAGTACTGCTTCATATGCTTCTCTCAATTTTTTATTTTCTAGTTTATGCTCGGTGCGATAGTTTATCGGAGTTAAATTTGTAGGCATACCAAATAAAACCCACACCTATTAATATCATCGGGAATGACAGTAGTTGACCTTTCGTCAGCCAACCCCAGGCAACAAAACCAATATGTGCGTCAGGCTCTCTTACGAACTCAACAACAAAGCGGAAAATTCCATAGAAGATCATAAACATACCCGAGACCGATGCCGCAGGCCTGGGTTTAACGGAATAAAACCATAAAATACAAAAGAACATCAGCCCTTCAAGCCCTGCCTGATAAAGCTGAGAAGGGTGCCTAACCAATTGCTCCGGGTCGTTTGGAAATACCATTCCCCAAGAAACATCTGTCGCCCTGCCCCATAATTCTGCACCAATAAAATTTCCGATTCGTCCCAAACCCAAACCTATTGGCACAAGAGGCGCGATAAAGTCCAATAGTTGAAAAAAAGTGCAGCCAATCTTTCGTGCATAAAAAACAATGGCTAACATCACACCGATTAAGCCGCCATGAAAGGCCATTCCACCTTCCCAGATTCTAAACAACCAAGCTGGGTCATCGAGAAATTTGTCGAAGTTATAGAAGAATACGTAGCCCAGGCGCCCCCCCAGGATTACCCCCAATGCGCAGTAATAAATCATATCTCCGACTTGCTCTTTGGCAATTGGAGCACCAGGTCGTTGGGCTCGTCTCTGCCCTAGTAAGTAAGCCGCCACAAAACCAATCAAATACATTAAGCCATACCAATGAATTTGAATTGGCCCTAAGTCCAAAGCAACCGGATCTATCTGGGGATACGACAACGCCATTGTAATTCCTTAAATTTTTAATATTAAACAGAGCTAAGTCACTAGAAAGCGAACACCAATTAATAGCAGAAAACCTGCAAACAATCTTTTCAGTAACAGAGGCGACAAGCGATGCGCCAACTGCGTTCCAACCCTCGCGAAGTATACAGAGCAAATAGATATTCCGAGTAAAGCAGGTAGGTAGATCAATCCCAAACTCCATTCAGGCCGTCCTTGCAAATCACTTCCCATCATCACATTACTGAGCGTGGCAAATAAAGCGATGGGTAAACCACATGCAGCGGCGGTACCCACCACTTCTTTCATCTCAATACGATACCGACTCAAATAAGGAACGCTAAGTGTTCCACCACCAATCCCGAAGATAGAAGAAAACCACGCAATGACCACGCCCATTATAGATAGTGCGATATTTCCGGGTATCGCCAAAGACTGCAAGCTAGCGGATTTGATAAACATTCGCAGCGCTACAATCACCGCAAAAAGTCCAAACAGCTTTTTCAGCATCCAGCCATCTAGTTGCACCAGCGTTAATACACCAAGCACCGCACCTAGCGCAATACCAGCACTCATCGGCCGAAACACCGACCACAAAACCGCGCCTCTCTTATGGTGATTATATACCGAGCTCATCGAGGTAAACACTATGGTCGCAAGTGAAGTTGCTATCGCCATATGGGTCAAGACTTCTGCGGGGAAACCTTGGCTTTCGAAGACAAAAACCAGGATAGGCACGACGACTAAACCACCACCCACGCCAAAGAGCCCTGCCGTTAACCCGGCAAAGATACCCGCCAGCAAGTAGCTCACAATAAACATAGTCCGTATCTACCCCTAAATAATTGCATGGTATGATAGCTGTATTACATTCTGAGGTCATTCTTTCAATGTGTTTAATAGTTTTTGATTGGCAGCCCGAGCAAGCACGAATACTGACACTCGCCTCAAATAGAGATGAGTACTACGCCCGCCCTACACTTAACGCTCATTTCTGGGAAGATAGCCCTGACATATTTGGCGGCCGAGATTTAAAAATGGGTGGCACCTGGTTAGCCCTTTCCAAAGGTGGCCGCCTCGCTGCAATTACAAATTATCGCGCGCCAGACTCCAGAGTATACGAACGATCTCGTGGAGAAATTCCCTCAAGCTTCCTTCAAGCAAGCTGCTCTGCAAATGAGTTTGCAGCTCAAATTTCAAGCGATGAATATGCCGGATTTAACGCTCTTCTGTTTGATGGCTCAGACTTGGTATATTGCCATAATCGTGGTCAGACGAGAGGTAGTCAAACCCTAAAGCCGGGACGGTATGGCTTAAGTAACCACCTGCTAGATACGCCTTGGCCAAAAGTACGAAAAACCAAAACAGCTCTCGAACAGGCCCGGCAGAACCCTGATAACACTGAAGCAGCTAGACACTTACTGTTGGCACTACAGAACCAAGAACAAGCATCGCCTGAAGAACTGCCGCAGACAGGCATCCCTCAAGAGTTTGAGCAAGTGCTCTCTTCCCCCTTTATTAGAACGCCCAACTATGGAACTCGTGCGAGCAGCGTCATCATTATTGATAAAGAAACTTTAGGTACGGCTAAGAACGAGCAGATCAATAAAGCTTTCTTTCTTGAACGTCAGTATCAGAAGGGTAGCAGCAAATTTAACGACAACATAACAAACATAACTTTTTAAGCTAGAGCTCGACAGACTCTAGCTCATTGCAAGCTACCGTCATCTTCAGATCGATTACCTTTTAGCTGTTGAACCTGGCGCTTAATGACATGCTGAACCAATGTTTCCTGATCAATTTCGGTGACATTAACGAAGTCAGCGCGCGCAAGCCAGGGCTTGCCATCAATGCTCTCATCCAATGCATCACAAGCAATAACAGCTGCTAAGAGCTGCAATCGAGTATTACTGGGGTATAGCGTTAGTTCTATATGAACATGCTGATTCAAAGCAGCACTTTCTTCAAGCGGGAAAGCGATTCCACAAGCACTCAAATTAACCTGACAAGCAGAAGTAGACTGCTCGAGACCCTCTTCTTGGCCAGAGGCAAGACCGTGGCCAAAAGCCAAATTTATTTTCTGGTTAAAAAGATCAAGAATATTATGAATTTCAGGTTGGGAATTCTTCAGTACTGTCAGATCTGTTGCTATCTGGTGCTCTATCTGTGACAGCAGAGACTTCAGAGAAGTCGGTTGAGCTTGCACCGCCAAATCAGTTTCACCCTCCGAAAGAAAGCGATAACGAAGACCAACAAGGTCCGTCACTCTAAAATAACGTCTTCTTTCACTGTCGTGCGTCACTGAATTTACACCCATATATATTATCCCTAGATAAACCCATCACACACTCTCCTTTCTAGAAGATCTCGTCAGGGTCCAATTCGAAAAAGTTATCAATTGCTTGAGAGTTAGCATCCAGCGTCTTGCTTTCTTCACGCAGCTCTTCCTTCACCTGCTTATCAGTTTTCTCTTGAAGAATAATCTCTACCCGGCGATTTCGCTTTCTACTCTCAGGCGTATCATTCGGCACCAGCGGCCGAGTATCCGCAAAGCCTGTTATGCTAAACCTATCTTGTTTTAGGTAGCCGTCATCAAATAGCCCGTGCGCAACTTCCAAAGCCCTTGCGACCGACAAATCCCAGTTTGATGGGAACATAACAGTTTGAATCGGCACATCATCAGTATGCCCCTGCACGGCGATATCACCTTCAATTGACTCGAGGATATCAATCAGCTTATCAAGCACTGGAATAAACTCATCCTGAAGCTGAGCTGAACCAGAAGAAAAGGCTCCTTTTTCCTGAATTCGAATAATAATTTTACGACCTTGGGTTTCCAGCTCCACCATATCTTTGGCAACTTCGGTCTGGAGCTTCTCAGCAATTTCTTCTGCCTTGGTTTCAGCCTCTTCTTCCAGCTCCATCATTTTTTGAGCAACAAACTCACTGATTTGGGCCTTTTTATCCTGAGCGTTTTCAGTTGACTCATCACAAGCTTCTGCAACGGCTTTCTCTATCTGAGCCTCACACAATACTTCGAGAGTCTGGTGATCTGAGTCAGTCGTTTGCTGCATCACCACTTGCAAAGGTGTGGGGTCTGGTTTTCCCGGAGAGAACTCTTGAGCAATAATACTGGTTCCTTTCGGGATCGACGTAACATCAACCTGATTCTGAACACCAAAGGCATTACGCATTGAACCAGCTAAACGCTTAAATTTGAGTACATCTATTTCTGCGAACGATAATAGCAGAACAAAGAAGCACATAAGGAGGGACATAAGATCCGCAAAAGTCCCCATCCATGCGGGGAGCCCGGGGACGCAATCGCAATCTTTTTCTTCTTCATCACTCATTGTCGAGTTGTTACCTCAGAGATCAAACTAAAAACATACAGGCTGCTTAATAAACCAGAACTATTCTTCACCTGTTTCTCGCTTGCCTTCAGACAAGTAGGTTCTCAACATAGCTTCAATAACACGTGGGTTTTGACCAGCCTGAATCGCCAAAACGGCATCGATTGACATGGACTTGATCAACTCTTCCTCTTCCATTCTAAGAGTCAGTTTGTCAGCAAAAGGGATAGCAACCATATTTGCAAGCATCGCTCCATATAGCGTGGTCAATAGAGCTACCGCCATCGCAGGACCAATGGACTTCGGGTCATCCATGTTGGACAGCATCGCAACCAAACCGATCAAGGTACCAATCATTCCCATCGCCGGCCCCAGGTCTCCTAGAGCAGACCAAACACTTGCGCCTGCCTTATGCCGCGCAACGGCCATATTCTTATCTTTCGTCAGAACTGTTTTAACAACGTCTTCATCATGGCCGTCGATTAAGAGAGCAATACCACGCGCTAGAAAGTCATTATTTATCTCCTTCCCTTCAAGCGATAGCAAACCACCTTTTCGAGCTGCATCTGCCAGCTCTACGACCAAAGTAATCACTTCTTCAGGCGACTCCAACTTGAACATAAACGCTTTGGCTGCAGTCTTTCCTGCGCCAAGAAACTGCCCAAGGTTGTATTTCATCATCAAAACAAGAAAGGAACCAACTAGCACGATCAAAACCGAGGGTACGTCGATAAACATAACTATTGAGCCGCCCAGGGTCATTGCAAATGCAACGATACAAAAGCCACCAAGTAAGCCAATGAGGGTTGCTAAATCCACTAAACGCTCCTAGAAAAAAATTCCCATCTTACAGATATGCCACTTAATGCCTTCAACTATTGAAATTGACTATTAATTCAAGACACTTCCAAGCACGCTAAAAAGAAAATAATTACGTGATTTTGTTACAAGGAAGTTTCATCTGTATGTATAATTGTTCGATTAGGTTTACGTGATCAAACGATCTATGTCGCCTGGCAGTAGTCACACTAATACATATTAATTTACAATTAGTGTAGCCCGAAAAATTGAAAGTTCCTGTTTTTTACCTCTTTTTTAGTTGAGATTTTTATGTCCTCTTCCGATTCAATTAATGACTTTGAAACTTCACTACAAGCTCTCGAAGAAATCGTCAATAAAATGGAGCAAGGACAGCTATCTTTGGAACAATCTCTTGACGCTTTTGAACAAGGCGTCAAGCTAAGCAAAGACTGCCAAAACACCTTGAAGAGCGCTCAACAACGCGTATCTGTATTAACTCAAAGCGACAATGGCTTTGAGTTAAATGCGCTCCAAGAGCAAAGCAATACTGACGCCTAGCCCAAGACCCGATCAATACAAGACTTCTTACCGTGAACGATAATTCAAGTAGTATCCCAAGCTTTCTGAGAGAATATCAGTCTCAAATTAATACAGCACTTAAGGTGCGCCTGGATCAGTTTTGCGCGCCAAACTCTCACTTGGGCGAAGCGATCCGATATAGCACCTTAATGGGAGGCAAGCGCATTCGACCCATTTTAGCCTTAGCGACAGCCAACTGCTTTGCAGTTCAGGCAGAGCAGGCAATGGATGCAGCCTGTGCAATTGAATTTATTCACGCCTACTCTCTTATCCACGACGACCTACCCGCGATGGACGATGATGACTTGAGGAGAGGTCAGGCCACCTGCCATAAAGCGTTTGATGAAGCCACGGCTATTCTGGCAGGTGATGCCTTACAAGCAATGGCCTTTGAATTACTCAGCCAAGCCAAACACTTTGGTCTCGAAAGCCAGATCAAAATGATCCAGCTGCTGACAAAAGCAAGTGGTGCCAGAGGAATGGTGCTAGGGCAAGCAATCGATTTTAACTCTGTCGGGCAAACCTTGTCTCTGAGCCAGCTTGAAAACATGCATCGACATAAAACTGGTGCCCTGATTGAAGCCTCTGTACAAATAGGCGCGCTAAGCAGCCCGTCAGGCGTGACGAAACAAGAATATGAAGCGCTAACCAACTACGCACAGGCTATTGGCTTAGCTTTCCAGGTTCAAGACGACATTCTGGATATTATCAGTGACACCCAAACACTTGGAAAAACCCAAGGTGCTGACATCGCGCTAAACAAACCGACCTATCCTGCCCAGCTTGGTTTAGAGGGCGCTAAAGAAAAACTTATAGCGCTACACCAAGAGTCTATCAACGCGCTGAGTAATCTCGGCGACAAAAATGTTCAGCAACTTACAGCGATTAGTGACTATATTATTTCCAGAATAAAGTAAGAGGTGTAACGTCGATTAAGTCGTAAAAACTGCACTCCTCCCTTTAAGGTTTCTGTTATACTTCGACCCTTACTATCTATCTGTAATTTATAGCCAATGCATACAACTTTTCCGATCTTTCAAGAAATTCCTTTGCAACGACCCAATACGCCATTGCTGGACAAGGTGAATGAACCTTTTCAGTTGCGCTTACTATCGGAAGAACAGCTGGCCCAGCTTAGCCATGAGCTGCGAGCCTACCTGCTATACAGTGTCGGACAATCAGGTGGTCACTTTGGTGCCGGGTTAGGCGTCATCGAACTTACGGTTGCACTGCATTACGTATTTAACACCCCTGAAGATCGTGTCGTATGGGATGTTGGACACCAAGCTTACCCTCATAAAATTCTAACAGGCCGACGCGAGCAAATATTAAAAATTCGCCAACATGACGGCCCTGCGGCGTTTCCCGCAAGAGAAGAAAGTGAATACGACACCTTCGGTGTCGGGCATTCTAGCACCTCAATCAGTGCAGCTCTTGGCATGGCTCTGGCTGCAAAAATGCAGTCCAGCTCTCGCAAGTCTATCGCAGTGATTGGCGATGGCGCTCTAACAGCAGGCATGGCATTTGAAGCAATGAGTCATGCCGGAGATATCGCTCCTGACATGCTAGTTATTTTAAATGACAATGACATGGCGATTTCGGACAACGTAGGCGGTTTGAAGAACCATCTGGCGAGAATTCTGTCAGGAAAAACATACAATCAGATGCGCGATGGCGGCAAGCAAATTCTGAGCAGCACTCCCGGCCTAATGGAGTTTGCCAAGAAAACTGAAGAGCACGTCAAAGGCTTGGTTGCACCCGGTACGCTTTTTGAGGAATTAGGCTTTAACTACATTGGCCCTATCGATGGTCATGACTTGCCAACCTTAATCAAAACATTAGAAAACATGAAGGAGCTGAAAGGCCCTCAATTCCTTCATATTGTCACCAAAAAAGGGAAAGGCTTCGCACCAGCAGAAATCGACCCGATTGGCTACCACGCAATCAACAAAATAGAAGCAAAACCCAAAGTAAGCCCTGTTGAAAATAAGCCTGCCAGCCAACCCAAGTACTCAAACGTTTTTGGCCAGTGGCTTTGCGATATCGCCGCACAAGACAGTCGGGTCGTCGGTATTACGCCAGCGATGCGAGAAGGTTCCGACCTAGTTCGTTTTTCCGAACTCTACCCTGAGCGCTACCATGACGTTGCCATCGCCGAACAGCATGCCGTAACACTGGCAGCAGGCATGGCTTGTGAAGGAGTGAAGCCTGTTGTCGCAATTTACTCAACCTTCTTACAGCGCGCATATGATCAGCTCATTCATGATGTCGCCATCCAGAACCTGGATATTTTGTTTGCCATAGACCGGGCTGGCCTGGTTGGTGAAGACGGCGCAACGCATGCCGGAAGTTTCGACCTATCCTTCTTACGCTGCATTCCCAAGCTAGTTGTGATGGCGCCTTCGGACGAAAATGAACTTCGGAAAATGCTCTACACAGGCCACCAATATGAAGGCCCAGCTTGCGTGCGCTACCCACGAGGCACAGGCCCGGGTGCAGAAATTGAAAAAGAGATGCAAGCCTTGGAATTAGGCAAAGCCAAAGCAATTCGCGAAGGAAAGAAAATAGCCATTCTATCATTTGGCTCTTTGCTGGAACCGGCGAAAGCTGCTGCCGAAAAGCTCAATGCAACACTCGTGGACATGCGTTTTATCAAACCACTCGATACGCAAATGATTGATGAACTGGCGAATAAGCACGAGACCTTGGTCACCTTGGAAGAAAATGTGATCGCCGGCGGCGCAGGAAGCGGCGTGTCTGAATACTTACGCGGGCAAGGACTTGTTTCGCAGGTCATTCATCTAGGCCTTCCCGATAAGTTTGTCGCTCACGGTAAGCCTCAAGACCTGCTTAAACAGTGCGGTTTAGATGCAGAAGGAATTGAACAGAGCATCTTGGCGCTTAGCAACCGAAAAGCAATCGAAAACGCCAGTTAGTCCGCTGGCGCATCATCGTCCTGATGGTCGCGCAACCAATGGCCTAATTTGCTCGCCTTGGTCGAAAGGTAACCGTCATTATGCGGGTTACGGCCAACCTGAATTGGAATTCGCTCGACAACCGAGACTCCACCACTCTGCAAAGCTTTTACTTTTCGTGGGTTATTGGTCATCAGCTTCAGCTCCTTAACACCCAAATGTGCGAGCATGTCATAACAAATCGTGTAATCTCGGAGATCTGCCGCAAAACCTAACTTTTCATTGGCCTCAACCGTATCAGCACCTTGGTCTTGTAACTGGTAGGCACGAATCTTATTTAATAAGCCGATACCACGACCCTCTTGACGTAAGTACAGCAATACACCACGACCTTCATCAGCAATGCTTTGCATCGCCTGCTCTAACTGGTAACCACAGTCGCAACGCATACTAAACAAGGCATCGCCAGTGAGACATTCAGAATGCGTTCTCGCTAATACAGGAGCACCGTTTGAGATATCCCCTAAGGTCAATACAACATGCTCCTGACCAGACTCCACCTCTTCAAAGCCATGCATATCAAACACGGCAAAAGGCGTTGGTAAACGGCATGTTTCAATAAAGCGAACTTTCACAGACGATCCTCTTGGCACAAACTAAAAAGGCATACTAAGGGCTTACAAGCAAGCATCCAAACAAGCTATAAGACCTGCAGGGCGCGCATTGTATCACATTCTGACAAGCGAGCTTAACTCGAATGTAAATTGAAACGGTCTTTTCCGCGACAAATTAGTGAATTCAAACTTACATAACTTGAAAGCCCCGAAAGCAGCTGCTCTAATTAGCCTCCCAAAGATAATAAGAACTAAGAAAATGAACCTATACGAAGAGCGTATTCTTCCACATCTGATCAATGCTGCCTGCACCTCTCCCCCTATTCAGAAACTCCGTAAAAGAATAGTACCGAAATGCACCGGACGAGTTCTCGAAATTGGCATGGGCTCTGGCGCCAACCTTGAATTCTACAACAGTAAGAACATCGACTTTGTATGGGGCCTAGAGCCCTCTGAAGGAATGCGAAGAAAGGCCGCAGCTAAGGTGGCAAAGTCCGATATTGAAGTAAAATGGCTGGACTTACCTGGTGAAGAGATTCCGCTTGAAGACGACTGCGTTGATACCATCCTGCTAACCTTCACCTTATGCACAATCCCCGACTACCACAAAGCCCTTCAGCAAATGCATAGAGTACTCAAGCCTGAGGGTAAGCTTCTATTTAGTGAGCATGGCCTAGCGCCTGAACCAAAAGTTGAGAAATGGCAACACCGTTTAAACAAACCCTGGGGCTGTGTTGCAGGAGGTTGTAACCTGAACCGCCCGATTGATAAGCTCATTCAAGCAGGCGGGTTCGAAATTGTAATGATTGAGCGCTTCTACGCTCCTAAAGCACCAAAGTTCGCAGGCTATATTTATCTAGGTGAAGCTCGAAAACTATAAATTCGGACTTAGGAGCTTAACCACCTGTCATATTCATAAAGCGAACAATTTGAGGCTCTTCAGACAAGTTAAACTCATGACGCTCTGGCTTAAGGTCCATTGCCTCGATAATGCTTCGCTTCAGACGCTCTCTGTCTCCGGGGTGGGCACGCAAGACGGCACGCAAGTCAACCGCATGCTCATTACCCAAGCATAGCAAAAGTAAACCCTCAGCAGTCACTCGCACCCGGTTACAGTCACCACAAAAGTTATGACTATGAGGCGAGATAAATCCGATGCGAGTCTTTTCTCCGGGCAATTGATAATAACGCGACGGGCCATCGGAGCGATTGCCGGTCGACACTACCTGAAGCGGCCAAACCTCACTGATAATTTCTTTAAGCTCTTGATTCGAGCAAAAAGCTTCTTCGCGACTATGTTCCGAGATAACGCCTAAGGGCATCTCTTCGATAAAGCTAATATCAATGCCTTTGCCCACTGCAAAACGTATCAGGGGGATTACTTCGTCGGCATTCCGACCCTTCATAATCACAGCATTCAATTTGATCTTCTCAAAGCCTGCGTCAATTGCTGCATCGATTCCCTGAAGCACTTTTTCAAGATCACCAACGCGAGTTAACTCTTTAAACTTGTCAGCCTTTAGAGTGTCCAGACTTATGTTTAAACGCTTTACGCCCGAGGCGAGCAAAGACTTCGCGACTTTTGATAACTGTGAACCATTTGTCGTCATCACCAGCTCATCCAAACCAGGCAAGGCGCCTACCGACTCGCACAAGGACATTACATTTGCTCGAACTAAAGGCTCACCACCCGTTAAACGTATCTTTCCGACACCTAGCTCGACAAAGGCCTCAGCAACTTGGTGCATTTCTTCCAAAGTCAGGACTTTTTGTCTCGGAACAAAGGTCATTTCTTCGTCCATGCAATAGACGCAGCGAAAATCACAGCGATCAGTCACAGACATACGCACGTAGCTAACGCGACGGCCAAACTTGTCAATTAACTGATTGCTATTAATACTCATCGACTCTCACTCAATAGTTCAATTTTACGATGCCAAATAGTGACCACTACGGCCACCTTTCTTTTCGAGTAATCTTACCTGATCGATCACCATACCTTTATCAACCGCCTTACACATATCATACAAAGTCAAGCAGGCGACACTCACGGCCGTTAAGGCTTCCATTTCAACACCCGTTTTGGCATCAAGCTTACACTGGGCCGTCATTCTTACCCGGGGTTCACCCTCTTCGAGACCTAGCGCTTCAATCTCTATGCTTACAGAACTGAGGTTCAAGGCATGACACAAGGGAATCAGCTCCGAACACTTCTTTGCCGCCATAATTCCGGCTATTCTGCAGGTCGCGAATACATCACCTTTCTTGTGACGACCTTCGGTAATCATCCGAAGGGTTTCTTCCTTCATTAAAACGTAACCTTCTGCGCGTGCAATACGGTGGGTAACTTCTTTTTCACCCACATCTACCATATGCGCTGCACCTTGCTCATTCAGGTGCGTTAGATTGTCGGACATACTTACCTCTTTCCCAGACTCTAATGACTCATTCTATCAGACCAAGCTGCTATCTTTTAGACCACGCACCAATACCTGCTACACCTTGCGCTCCTGCCTGAAAAGCACGAGGTAAATCAGCAGGGCTCATTCCCCCTAATGCATACACTGGCAGCGTCGCTAACTTAAGCCAGGCACTGAAGCTAGACCAGCCAATTGCGATGGCATTAGGGTGAGTAGCTGTTTCCTGCACCGGTGACAATGTTGCAAAGTCTGCCCGAATACTTTGTGCATGTGCCAGCTCATCTAAAGAGTGGCAGGACACCGCTAAATAAAAGTTTTCTTTAAAAGGTCTAACATGACAACGCTTCGCCACATAAGTCGGCAAATGAACACCTCTAACACGCGTTTTGTATTGCTCAAAACGAAGCAAGCATTCACCTAGCAGCTCCGCCGAAGCCTCCGCATCAAAAGACAACTCAAGGTGCGCACTCAGCATTAGGCTCTGCCCTAAACCGGGAATCGTCGCCAGCAAGTCATCCAGCCAAATAAAATACTCATCAATACTTAAATCTGGCTGCCTTAAGAGTATCATGCCTGGACATTTTTCGAACAAAACTTCTACTTCTTTTCTTGCCCTATCCAAATTTGGGTAGGTAGGCGTAACTATATATTGCTCTGGAAGTTGGCAGGCGGTGATGATAGGCACATTAGCATCAGGGAAGCTGTATTTTGATAAATCCCCACACTCAACCCACTTTACTTGCTGACCTTCTCGGCCAAGACCATCGCTTGGCGCTTTCGAGAATTTGGACACCAGCCAGACATCGAGCAGCACTTGCTTGTCACCATAGTCATGAGAAATCTGAATCAACGGTCGCAGTGCGCCAGCCTCTTCAGGATCGAACACCAGGCCAAGTTCTTCCTCCAGTTCTCTGGCTAAAGCAACAGGAAGCGTTTCACCACTTTCGACCTTGCCGCCTGGAAACTCCCATAAGCCGCCTTGATGAACCTCATCAGGACGCTTAGAAATCAGGATCTCTCGGGCACCGGCAGCAGATGTTCTCTCTATGACGCCAACGGCCACATGAACTATTTTTGATGACGACATAAGCCCCTTTACAAAAAAACGGCCCATAAGCTTTACAGCTATGAGCCAGATAATAATTCAAAAAAGTGTATGCTTTATCTAGAAATAAAGCTTAAGTCCGGTATTCGGCATTAATCGTCACATAGTCGTGAGACAAATCAGTTGTCCATACCGTTTCTTCAACACTGCCACGCGCTAAGTCGATACGTATGGTGATCTCTTCTTGATCCATCACTGCCTGACCGCGCTCTTCAGTATATTCGGCACACTTCTCGCCTTGATGAACAATCCTGACATCACCCAAGTATATCTCGACCAAGCTCAAATCAAACGCCTCAATCGAAGCCCGGCCCAAGGCGGCCAGAATACGACCCCAATTCGGATCGCAGGCAAATAAGGCGGTCTTAATCAAAGGAGAATGAGCAATGGTGTAAGCCACTTCAAGTGCTTCTTCAGTACTTTTAGCCTGCTCAACCTGAACCGTTACAAACTTGGTGGCACCTTCGCCATCACGCACGATCAATTGCGCCAGCTCGACCAAGACATCACTTAAGGCGTCTTTAAGGGCTGGAAAATCAGCATGAGACTTATCAATCAAAGGTGCTTTTGACTTGCCTGTCGTAAACAGAATACAAGAATCGTTTGTCGAGGTATCGCCATCGACAGTAATTCGATTAAATGAGGCCTCAGCAAGCTCCTGCAATAATTCATCTAGCAAAGCTTGAGGCACGCTCGCATCACATCCGACATAGGCCAGCATGGTTGCCATGTTTGGCTTAATCATGCCCGCGCCTTTACTGATGCCATTAATACGAACAGTCTCGCCTGCGTAGCTAATTTCAGTCGACACACCCTTGGGTCGAGTATCGGTTGTCATAATACCTTCGGCCGCATCGGCCCAAGCATCACCTTTTAACTGAACTTTAGCCTGAGGAATTGCCGCTACGATCTTCTCTATAGGCAGTTTTTCACCAATAACACCGGTTGAAAAGGGCAACACTTGTTCTCGCGCAACACCAAACTGTTCAGCTATAGCAGCACAACTTTGCAAAGCATCATCCATACCCTGCTTACCCGTGCCTGCATTGGCATTACCGGTATTCACCACTAAATAGGCATTTGAAGCCTGAGCAAAGCTACCTGTCGCCAAGTGCGCTTTACAGAGCTGAACCGGTGCAGCGCAAAAAGCATTCTTTGTAAAAACGCCTGAACAGGTGCTCCCCTGAGCCAGCTCGATCAAAACCAGGTCTTTACGACCCTCTGTTTTGATACCAGCCTCAACAACACCGATACGCGCACCGTCTATGTCAAAAAAGGCAGGTAAATCACCCTTACCAACAGCCATAATTCCTTCCAATTAAAATATTTACTAACAGTAAGGCTATGAAACCTTACCGTGGCACTGCTTATACTTCTTGCCCGAGCCACATGGGCAAGGCTCATTACGCCCTACTTTACGGCCTTCTCGCGTCACAGGGGCCTGCTTTTCTTCAGCCGCCGGAGCCGAGCCACCTTCACTACCGGCTGCATTGGCATCTGCATGTTCAGTCTTTGCCCGGCCCAATTGCTGTTCTAGCTCTTGCTGTCTGCGTCGCTCTAGCTCTTCAGCCTCGTCTTGAGTCTGAATCTTCACGTGACTGGTCACACGTACCACGTCATTTTTCAAATTGCCCAGCATCGATTCAAATAGAACAAATGCTTCTCGCTTGTATTCCTGCTTAGGGTTTTTCTGAGCGTAGCTGCGTAGATGGATACCCTGACGTAATGCATCCATTGATGCCAAGTGCTCCTTCCAAAGCGTATCAAGAATATGTAGAAACACTTGTTTCTCGAAGTTACGCATAGACTGCGCACCCGCCGTCTCTTCTTTCTCTTTGTAAACTTTAACGATCTCTTCAATAATCTTGGTTCGCAAGGTTTCTTCGTGCAAGCTATCGTCACTATCCAACCATTCTTGTACGGGGAGTTTAACCGCAAACTCTGACTCAAGATGGCTTTCAAGCCCGGCGATATCCCACTGCTCGTCTAGGCTTTGCGGTGGAATAAAGCGACTGATCGTATCATCAACAACTTCTTCGCGAATCGCTGCAACGATATCTGAAATATCATCAGACTCCATCACCGAGTTACGCTGCTCATAAATCACACTACGCTGATCGTTCGCCACATCATCGTATTCCAGTAAGGACTTACGAATATCAAAGTTACGGCCTTCTACTTTACGCTGAGCCTTTTCAATCGCATTACTCACCATCTTGTGCTCGATGGCCTCACCTTTGTCCATACCCAAGGCTTGCATGATGTTACGTACACGATCCGAGGCAAACAGACGCATCAAGTTATCTTCTAAAGACAAGAAGAAACGGGTACTACCTGGGTCACCCTGACGGCCAGATCGTCCACGAAGCTGGTTATCGATTCGACGAGACTCGTGACGTTCGGTACCCAAAATATGCAACCCGCCTGCCTCAAGTACGGCTTTATTTCGTACTTCCCAGTCAGCTTTGATTTTAGCGATCTTGTCATCACTTGGGTCTTTCAATGCTTTAATTTCAGCTTCCCAATTACCACCCAGAACAATATCCGTGCCACGACCAGCCATGTTCGTCGCAATGGTTACAACACCCGGCAAACCGGCTTGCGCAACGATCTGAGCTTCTTGAGCATGCTGCTTCGCATTCAATACACTGTGCTTAATGCCTGCTTTCTTAAGTAATGCAGACAAAAATTCAGATGATTCAATAGATGCAGTACCCACTAGTATCGGGCGCTTTTGCGCAACCACAGCTTTTACTTCATCAATGATCGCTTGGTATTTTTCTTCCTGCGTCAGATAGATCAGGTCGTTATGATCAATTCGCTGAATCTCTTTGTTTGTCGGAATAACGACAACATCCAAACCATAAATTTGCTGAAACTCGAATGCTTCGGTATCCGCCGTACCCGTCATACCAGCCAGTTTCGAATAAATTCGGAAGAAGTTCTGGAAGGTGGTTGAAGCCAAAGTCTGGCTTTCAGCCTGAATTGCAACATTCTCTTTAGCTTCTATCGCCTGGTGCAAACCTTCGCCCCAACGACGACCAGCCATGGTTCGGCCGGTATGTTCATCGATAATAACAATTTGCTTATTCTGAACGATATAATCGACATCTTTCACATATAGGTAATGCGCACGCAAAGCGGCATAGACGTGGTGCAGTATGTTCAGGTTAGTCGCAGCGTAAAGGCTATCGCCCTCTTCCAGCACGCCATGCTCAATTAAGAGTCCTTCAAGATAGGTATGACCCGCTTCAGTCAAATCGACATTTTTCGATTTTTCATCAATTGTGAAGTGACCGTCATCAATAGGCTTATCGTCTTCACCTACCTCCGCTTTCTTCAGCATCGGTACCAAAGCATTAATCTGCTTATAACGCTTGGAACTGTCCTCAACTGCGCCAGATATAACCAAAGGCGTACGCGCTTCATCAATCAGGATCGAATCAACTTCATCGACAATCGCAAAGTTCAGACCACGCTGATACTTACCTTCAAGATTGAAGGCCATATTGTCACGCAAGTAATCGAAACCAAACTCGTTATTAGTACCATAGGTGATGTCTGACTGGTAAGCTGCTCTCTTTTCATCTGGCTGCTGGCCACCATAGACAACACCAACACTTAAGCCCAAAAAGTTATAGAGTGGCTCCATCCATTTGGAGTCACGCTTTGCAAGGTAGTCGTTCACGGTCACAACGTGCACACCCTTACCTTCCAGAGCATTAAGGTATACAGCCAAGGTTGCTACCAGCGTTTTACCTTCACCAGTTCTCATCTCTGAGATGCGACCTTCGTGCAGCGTCATACCACCAATCAACTGAACATCGAAGTGACGCATAGATAAGACACGCTTACCAGCCTCACGACACACAGCAAAAGCTTCAGGCAAAATCTGATCCAGGCTCTCACCCTCACCAACTCGCTTCTTAAACTCTGCACTTTTAGCTTTTAAGCTTTCATCATCTAGTTTGGAAAGATCCTCTTCCAAAGCGTTTATCTTCGTGACGACCTTTCTCATTCTCTTGAGTTCGCGCTTGTTCTTACTACCAAAAATCTTGGTCATTGCTGATGAAAACATAATGATCTTCTATATTCGTATCTTGTTAATTGAGAGCTCTGCAGACAGAGCGCTATTCTATAGAATGCGCCCGCACATTGATTTCTAATGGTCACGTTCGGCGTGATAAGCCAAAGATGAAACAGCGATCCCTGATTATTGTTGAAAAAATAAGTTCAAGTCTACAGTGAATTGAAACCAGGCTCAAAGGCTAAAATGGGTATGAGATGAAGTAATACAAGGGCAGAGAAGAGAAAAACAAAAGAAAAGTCGATAAATAGCGAAATGGGTCAGGTTTTTGGAGGTTGAGGCTCTAGTTAACTAAAGCTTTACCTTTAAATATTGTGAATACTCGATAAGGCTTCGGCGACAGCGAGTGAAGTCTTACTATGCTACCTGTGCGGTAGTAAATATAAACAGGCAATGCGCCCCATTCACCTAAAACTTCTAAGCTGCCTATGCGGCAGTGAACAGTAGTTTAACGCGAAAAAAATTAGCTACAACAATAAGTAAGGTTAATTTGGTCCAAAACATCAAAAAAACCACCTACGTTGTAACTTACTGATTTTATTAATTTGTTAAAGAGCAGAAAATTTTCGTATTTTCAATTAAAAACTAAGAATCAACCCAGTCTTCAACCCGCAAACCCACAACACGACAAAATTCACGAGTATTATTTGTCACAACAATACTTCCCGCCGCCATCGCATGACCTGCAATGGCTATATCGTTTGCTCCGATAGGTGTGCCCAGTTCACTCAATTGCTTTTTAACCAACGCAGAACAATCTACTGCTTTTTCATCCCAAGGGAGGATAGCATCAAGCCTAGTGATGAATTGATCAATCCACTGATTGACCTTTGGAGATGCTTTTCGACTAATTGCACCGTAGCGCATTTCAGAATAGGTAATTGCAGAAATAACAATCCAATGCTTTTCTGACACGGTTTGTAGCTTCTTAAGCACCACAACAGGGTGCTCTCGCATGATAAAGCTGCAGATACAGGTATCCAGCATATACGTTTGTTTCATTTAAAACCGTCCTTGGTCTTCAATCACATCTTCACGTTCAATCAGAAAATCGTCATCCGCTTTCTCAGTATCGGCTAAAGACAACCAGCTGGGCTTGGAAGGGCGAAGAATAATGGTATCGCCTTCCTTTACGATTTCCAGGTCACTCACTCCTTCATACTCCATGTCTTTAGGAAGACGAACCGCCTGATTCTTGCCATTCTTAAAGATAGATACGGTTCTCATAAGTACTCTCCTCTCGATAACAGCTACTGCTTAAGTATCAGGCTACACCCAGCACAAGCATATGTAAAGCATATGCCGATTTAAACCCGCCTAATTCGACGGGTTTAAAACCAGGGGACGGTTGCGTTTTTTGAGAGGCCAAACTGATTAAAGCTCCCTGAGACAGGCTCATTCATTACCGGGCCAAACTCAATAAAACGTCTGTGCTTTTCCCCATTAGAACCACCGACTAACTCAACATATGGGTTATCTAGGCTTTGGTTAAACATTTTGGCTTTATACTGCTTGATATTTCTGACTGGAGGCGCTATCAGTTGCAAGTGCGAGCTGACCCAGCCACCATCAAAAAAGCTAAGGTATTCTTCAAGCTCTCCGGAAGTAAAGCAAGGTTGAAATTGATCACTAGGACGATGGCATTTTTCATTGCTGTCATAGAGATCTAGGTTTTGAGGAACAGCGCTTCGGTATTCGGTGATCCATTTCTGAGCGCTAGTACGGGAGATACCGAATTGCTCTATCAGTTTCCGCGTCGTTAGCTTGCCTTCCCATTGCAATAACACTTCAATAAACTGAAACTTTACCCTTGCATCAACGCTGACGCCCATGATCAACACACCTATCTATATAAACTTAGTTAGCTCGGTGATACTAATACCGGGTTCCTGTAGCTAAGCACTACTAACGACGATGAATATACTTCTTGGGGTTAATGACTTTGCCGTTTTTGCGTACTTCATAGTGCACGTGAGGGCCGGTTGAGCGGCCGGTGCTGCCCATTGATGCGAGCACTTGGCCTTTGTCGACAATATCGCCTACTTTTGCTTTGAGTTCTTTACAGTGAGCATAGCGGGTTGTGAAGCCTCCACCATGGTTGACTTCAACTAAGTTACCGTAACCGTAGCGGTCACCTGAGTATGTAACGACGCCCGAGGCAACGGCGATGATGTCACTATCCTCCTTACCTGCGAAGTCTACTCCGGCATGCCAGGCACGCTTTCCTGAAAAAGGGTCTGTTCGGTAGCCATAGGCTGAGGACATCCATCCCCAGGTAATGGGGCGGCCGGCAATAAATAATTCTTCTTGGGTTTTGCGGCTAACAAACAGCGCGTCAATCACTTCTAGCTGCTGCTCACTGTCAGTAAGTTGTCGGTCAATCTGATCAAGACTTTCAACAATGCCTGGCAGCACGTAAGACTCGCCCAGCTTTGCATCGGTGGGGCCACCTAGCGCAGGGCTCGCACTGAAGTCAAATTCGCCATTCTTTAGCTTCGCTACTTCTGTCAGTCTTTGACCAAGCGCATCAAGGCGTAACAGTCTGGCCTGCATATCACCCATTCTTAAGGTTAGCGCATCAACCTTTTCCTGAGCTGCTCGCTTAATCCTGGTCACTTGTTTCTTTTGTGCGTTGATATCTTGCTGCCAACCAACAATTATTTCTTTATCTAAAGTCGACTCGGCTTCTCCGGCCACCC
>NZ_LWGA01000002.1:0-35441 GCF_001635235.1 Oleiphilus sp. HI0117
GGCCATACACANGCTTAAAGCTGTGTATGGCCATACCTCGATCAAGGTCAAAGTAATTGACCGTACCATCTCTCAGGCCTAGCAATGCTCGTCGCCCATCTTGGTTTAAGCTAATCGCTTCGATTCGATCGGCTGCTTGCCAGAACTGTAGGGACTTACCATTCGTAGCGTCCCATAGCACTAAGTCTTTTTCTTGGCAGGTTACGGCTCTCTTACCGTCACCGGAAACCGCTGAGGCCCGGATGGATGAGTATTCGCCGCTTTTATGATTCCAGTCATAGAGGCGCTCTTTCTTTTTGGTGTTCCAAAAGCTCCCGCCATGATGAACCGATCCGATGACCGCAAGGTATCCGTTAGGGCTGAGTTCGCCGCTTAGTAAGCCTTGAGTCGCAAGCTGTTTACTGCTAGTGGGGCCTTCCGCGCATGCGGCAAGTGCCAGACTGAGTAAAAGGGTAGAAGTTTGTTTTTTAAACACCGATAGACCTGATAGATTTGATTCGATTTTAAAAGGACGTCATTACATCTTTAGTATAGTCAGAGACGAGGAAAAAGAGAGAATAAATATGATCTGGAGGGGAAGCGCATAATATAGCCAGAATTAAGAAGTTCTGGCTATCGCTCAGGAGTTCATTTAGAACTAAGCGGTTGTGTCTGCGTGCACCGCGTGAAGTGCTTCAATCAGCGTGTCTTCAAGCTCAAAGCGCTCTTCAAGGGTTTTTCCTAAGGAGTCGAGCTCTTTAATAAGGCCTTCGATGCCATCGTCGACTTTATGTATATCGTCGAAGCGATCGTTAAACGCTAGAGATTGTTCGGTGGACATTTCAATGCGAGGAAGGATTTTCTTTGCAAGCTCAAGTCCACCGTCATCATACTCTGCTGCCTCGGCAACGAGTTGCTCGTAGACTTCGAAGTGTCCGACCGAAACATAGTCGACCAATATCTGGCAAAACGATTGGAACTTCTCTGCTTTATTTTCTTGAGAGCTGCCTGGGTTTACAGATAGATCGCACAGGCTGACAATAAGCGCTTGCCTTTCCTTAAGCCATTTATCGATTAAGTCGTTTACTCCACCCCATCGCTCTGCAGCATTCTTGCAATTCTCGAGCATTCATTAACCCCTTTCTACTACATTATCGTTTCGAGACTTGTTGTACCTTGTCGGTACTTAGCTAGCTCGTTTCGTTTAAGTAATTGTTGTTTGTAGCTTGCTTGGCTACCTGTTTATTATCATTTTACTTTTGCAGATGAAAAACAAAATGTTTTGCGTATTGTTCGGTAAGCTTTGTGCTTACTTCTGTAACAAATAGCGTGTAGTCATGAAACTAACTAATTTGTTTAATGCTCGCAACAGTTTATTTGTTATCTTTCTTAAATAATATACTCAAGCCGATTATTGCAAAGCAAATAAACGCCAATAAGCTCCAGCCTGGGATTGATAGACTCATGAAGGTCCACTGAACTTTTGCGCAATCGCCTGTGCCTCGTAGGGCCATCTCGATTACTTCCAATAAGGGAAACACTTCGAGCATATAATCGATGCCGGGGCCGCATGCGGGGACCTGGTCTTCGGGTAAGCTTTGTAGCCACAATTGTCGAATAGCAACAGCGGCACCACCCACAGATAAGAGTGCTGCGAGGAATGCGTAGATGGACGAAGCGATCTTTCCTGCATTATGGATTGCACCGATCAGCGCAACGAGCCCAATGCCGCTAAAGAATACTCGTTGCATCATACACATTGGGCATGGGTCCATGCTGCTAAAAGGCTCAATGTAGGTGGCAGTGACTAATAGTGCCGCACAAGCGATAAAAATAAATAGAAAGCGTTGCTGTGAAGAAGGGAATGTCATGATCTTTGTTGCTCGTAAACTTGTAGTCGCTTTGCTTACCTTATAAAAGAGGTAAAGAGCGCGGTCAAAAATGTATTCTTCACTAGTGAGCCGCCTGAGTAAACAAATTTGTTTTTCTCTTAAGAGCTTGTAATGTCATATTAGGATAACAATGATAATTGCTTTGGTCTTGCGTTAAGAATGTCGGTGAAGGTGTTGCAGGCTGACTTTTCCAGCCTATAATTACTTCTTTAAGCAATTGATGACAGAGTGCAAATGAGTATAAAAGTTCCAGCGTTTTTTTTATTAATGCTATCGATGTGTGTAGCGATGCCTTTAGCAGCAGAAGATGAGGGTGAAGAGGGGGCGCCTGTATCGATTCAATATCATGACTTAACGCCACCGTTTGTCGCTAATTTTGGTAGTGACAATGGAAAGAAGCTAAAGTTTCTCAAGGCAGGTGTCTCAGTCAGAACATCGAGCGGCGCTGCGGTAAACGAAGTTATGAATCATGATGCTTTGGTTCGCCATCAGATCGTGATGCTTTTAAGTCGTCAGACTGAAGAAACACTCGGTACTTCAGCAGGTCAGGAGAAGGTTCGACTTGAAGCGTTAGAACTTGTGCAGCAGATTCTGGAAGAAGAAACGGGTGATGGGCAGATAGATGATCTCTTGTTTACCAGCTTTGTTGTTCAGAGATAAGGCTTAGCGACTTCTAAAGCGAAAATAAGAAAGGGGCCGTAGGGTAGAGAGCTTAGGCGATTTTGCCAACCCTTTCGTTCGGCTTATCCAGTTCGCATTTTTCGACGCCGTCTTCCCAGCCTGCTTCCCATGCAGCTTGCACTACTTCGCCAGAATAAGGGCACTGCTGAATATCTGCTCCCATCACTCCCGCCATATATCCCTGACGATAAGCTTTGTTTAGTGAGTCAATATCCCAGCATAAAGAAAAGTCTTGGGCCATTTGGCCACTCCTTTCATTAAGCTGCCTTGCACTTTTACAAGCATCATTGAGATAGCCATATTCAATACGCCACATGAGATGTAGAGCAGAATATAGCTTCCCGTTCGGCTAACAAAGTGGTTTGGCAACGCCATCCACATTAAGAATCCTTACTTATTCACAAAGCCTGAACATAAACTTAATGCTCAGAACGCTCTCCTACAAGCGTGAAATGCCTTATTTATATAATTTTATTTGGCGTGTAAGTCATCATTTTAAGATGAAACAATTAATGTGAGTGAACGCTTTTGATATCAAGACTGAGTTAGCGAGATACAAAAAGAACACCAACAGAAATACTCCGTTTCAAGCGTTAACAAAATTAACACAGGAGCGTACCTGCAACAATGACAGGATGGTCAAAAATGAGGGGAATTTCAGTTTTGTTTTACGACATGGAAAACGCTGCACAAAATTTATACTAAAACGTATCGGTGAACAGATGTGCAGCAAGTTTTGTGAAAGAGTCGTGAGAAAATCTAGAGTTATTGCGCCTGATAGTCCATTAGGTATCTATCGAAAGAAATACGATCACTACGCTTTATTTCTTCTGCTTGCTTAAACGACTCCTGCGCTTGTTTTTCAAACTGGCTGAATTGGTTTTGTGCTGGCTCAGCACTGAGTACCAATTGATGCTTCTTTGAAAGTTCTCCAGCGATCTCTAGCCAGGATAGAGACTCTTTCTTCATGACTGACAACACTTGAGCGGAGGGTGTTAGATCTGGTGTATCGAGTTTAGCTAGCTGTTCCTTTAGTGCCGACTTATAACGTTGGTCGCTCGTTGCCTGGTCTAGTACTTCGGCAAGACCTTGCATGCCTTTTAGAAGCTCAAGCCCCCAGCTACTTAGCGTTCGCTTTTGTGATTGGTCGGTGAGTTCAAGTCCTGGTCTTCTACCTTCATTGACGACCAGGTCAAAGTTACTATCGAGATATTCACATTCCTTATCGCCAATTACCGGAGAGTCCTGGAGTAAGCAAAAGCTCAGGAATATATCCATAAAGTCGACCTGTCTGTCAGAAATTCCCAATGGTAAAAATGGGTTCAAATCCAGGCAGCGTACCTCGATATATTCGACTCCGCGTTCGTTGAGTGCATGCCGTGGCGTTTCGCCTGACAGTGCACTGCGCTTTGGTCGGATTGAGCTGTAATATTCGTTCTCGATTTGCAGAATATTCGTATTGATCTGAAGGTAAGCGTCACCTTTCTTTAGCCCAAGCTCTTGGTATGGCGGGTAAGAAGTGTTAATGGCATCGCCAAGTGTATGGGTGAAGTTTTCCAGGCTGTTAAAGCAGATATTTAGCGATGATTGGGCGTTGTTGTGATAGCCGAGGTCTCCCATTCTGAGCGAGGTAGCATAAGGCTTATACAGCGTGCCCTTATCATCAAATGATTCGAGGCAGTGATTTTGGCCAGCGACAAAACTCTGGTCTAGGCAAGGCGACGCACCGAATAAATACATGAGTAGCCAAGAGTAGCGACGAAAGTTTCGAATCAGAGCGAAATATTGCTCCGACTTAAAGTCTTGTAGTGACTGCTCTTTATTGCCATGCGCTTCTTTTAGATTAAGCCAAAGGGAGTCATTGATCGAGAAGTTGAAGTGCAGGCCCGCAATGCTTTGCATGGTTCGGCCGTATCGATGGCCTAGACCTTCCCGGTAGACGTACTTCAAGCGTCCAATGTTGGAGTCGCCATATTCAGCAATACGAATGCTGTGCTCGCCATCAAGCTTGCAGGGCATGCTGCCAGACCAGAGAACTTCATTGCCAATATTGCTAGCAACAAACTTATGCGTATCTTGCAATGTTTTTAGCAGGCCTTCTCTAGAGTCTTCAACCGGTGTAATTAGCTCTAATAAAGCTTCCGAGTAATCAGTGGTAATGGAAGGGTGAGTCAGCGGATGGCCCAAGGCTTCAGGGTGATTTCTCTGCGAGATCGAAAATTCGCTATCTGCCCGAAGACCTTCTTTTTCTATGCCGCGTGAAATCGGTAAGCCCTGCTCTTTAATATGCTGTGCCAGGATCGTTAAGTCGCTCGGAGACAGGCCCGCATGAGCATTATTGTTGGTGTTTGAGGGCGCTGTCATGTGTTAATCCTATTGTGGGTGCGAGTTGTTTCGAAATAAGACCGCAGTATTATCATTTTACTTCAATTTAAGCTTACTAAAAGCATTGGCCATGGCGCCGGACATTGGTGCCTCGGTTTGCTTGGGTTTTCTATTCTGCTTGGCGTTGCTGTGCTTATTTTGATGTTCTGGGCTGCTTTGAGCTTTATCGTTCATTTGTGCTTCGTCGCCCATTCTCATACTCAGTGATATTCGTTTTCGTCTTGGATCAGCTTCCATGACTTTCACCTTTACGATATCACCTGTTTTGACAACGTCGCGAGGGTCTTTAACAAATTTGTCCGCCAGTGCCGAGATATGGACGAGACCATCTTGGTGCACACCAATATCAACGAAGGCTCCAAAGTGTGTCACGTTCGTTACCGCTCCCTCGAGCACCATGTTCGGCTTCAGGTCAGAGATTGTCTCGACGCCTTCTTTGTATTCTGCAAACTTAAACTCAGGGCGCGGGTCGCGACCGGGTTTGGCGAGTTCGCTGAAAATATCTTGAACAGTGATCAGGCCGCAGCTTTCACTAACAAAGTCGTTAGCTGATAGCTTCTTTAAAGTTCCGGCATTGCCTATAAGTTGTCCAATATCTTGCTGACTCTTCTGAGCAATGTCCTTCACTGTGGGATAAGATTCCGGATGGACTGCGGATGCATCTAGTGGGTTTTCACCATCAAGAATACGTAAGAATCCAGCGCATTGCTCGAATGCTTTTGGTCCAAGGCGTGGGACTTCTTTGAGTATTTTTCGAGAGTTGAAGCGTCCGTTACTATCACGGAATGCCACAATATTGCTGGCAATACTGGCATTCAGACCAGATACCTTTGCCAGCAATGGTGCAGAAGCCGTATTGACGTCGACACCGACAGCGTTAACACAGTCTTCGATGGTTGCCCCCAGGCTGCGGTTGAGCTGTACTTGGCTAACATCATGCTGGTATTGACCAACGCCAATGGCTTTAGGTTCAATTTTTACGAGCTCTGCCAGAGGATCTTGAAGACGGCGCGCGATCGATACAGCGCCTCGAATGGTGACGTCCAGATCCGGGAACTCATTTGCAGCTAATTCTGATGCAGAATAAACCGAGGCGCCGGCCTCGCTGACCATAATTCGGGTTAAAGCCAAGGCGGGGTAGCGTTTCATTACGTCGGCAGCCAGCTTATCAGTTTCACGAGAGGCAGTACCATTGCCAATGCTGAGCAGCTCAACGTGGTGTTTTTTACAGAGGGCGGCGATTATCTCGATAGATTCGTCCCACTGGTTTCTGGGGGCGTGAGGGTAGATTGTTGCGTGATCCAGTAATTTGCCTGTTTGGTCGATCACCGCCACTTTAACGCCAGTTCGCAGGCCTGGATCAAGGCCTAATGTTGCTTTCGCACCGGCTGGCGCTGCTAATAACAGATCTTTTAGGTTCTCTGCAAAAACATCGATGGCAACTTTTTCAGCTTGTTCTCTTAGCTTGCCAAGTAGTTCAGTCTCGATATGGTTGTTAAGTTTAACGCGCCATGTCCAGCGAACCACTTCTTTTAGCCACTTATCGGCTGCTCGGCCTTGGTCCTCAATATTGTAATAAGCGGCGACTTTGGCTTCACAGGGATGAATCGTTAAACGGTCACTTGCGTCATAACCCTGAGGCTGCAGGCTAATATTGAGCACGCCTTCGTTGCGGCCTCTAAATAGTGCCAATGCACGATGTGATGGGATTTTTGCTATCGCTTCACTGAAGTCAAAATAGTCCTGGAACTTATCACCCTTGGCTTTTTCAGATTCGACAACGGCACTAAAAATCTCGCCCTGATCCCAGAGGTAAGTTTTGAGTATGCCGAGTAGCTTGGCTTCTTCGCTGAGGCGTTCCATCAAAATGTACTTTGCGCCATCTAGTGCGGCTTGTGAGTCATCAATGCCCTTATCAGTGCTAATGAATTTACTCGCTTCAGACTCTGGGTCTAGAGTCGGGTCCTTAAACAAACTATCCGCTAAGGGTTCCAGACCGGCTTCAATTGCAATCTGGCCCTTGGTTCTGCGCTTGGGTTTGTAAGGAAGGTAGAGGTCTTCCAGTTCGTTCTTGCTGGCGACATTAGCGATTTGCGAGGCAAGCGCATCAGTGAGTTTACCTTGTTCGTCAATGCTGCTGAGAATAGTTTTACGCCTATCATCTAACTCTCGTAAGTAACGGAGCCTTTCTTCAAGCTTTCTGAGCTGTGAGTCATCTAGGGCGCCGGTCACTTCTTTTCGATAACGTGCAATAAAGGGGATCGTTGAACCTTCATCAATTAGTTCAATGGTTGCATCGACTTGTTGAGGTCTGACCGAAAGCTCGCTGGCAATTTGGGCTGCAATTTTTTTGGTGGTCGTGGAAGCGGAGGAAGCCTGGGTAGATAAGGTGTTCATGCGAAAGTAAAAGATCCTTGCGAGCGGTAAAGAGGTATCAGTCTTAAAAACAACAAATAGCAATGCACTAAATGGTGACGAGCATGGCGATTTAAACCCCTGCAGTAAATAAAAAATGAAACAAAACAACGAAAATATCTGTTCCAATTTCACAACTAAAGGCAGTGTTGCGGCGCTACGACTGTGTTCATTATTTATATCTATTTAGAATAAGTGCTACAAAGCGACAAAATGTATCTGGAAAGCAATGAGTTGACGTGAAAGAATGATGGAATAGAAAAATAAATGGGCTCAGAGTCACGGGCCCTGAGCCCATTTATTTTTATCGAGATAGACAGAAAGAAGAGAAAGTAGTGGCGAATAAGTTAAACCCTAAACAGCAAGAAGCCGTAGATTATGTTGGTGGTCCTTTACTCGTACTAGCGGGCGCTGGCAGCGGCAAGACCAGTGTAATCACGCGAAAAATTGCCTACCTGATTAAAAGCTGTGGTATTCCGGGGCGCCATATTGCTGCGGTGACCTTTACCAATAAAGCTTCTCGCGAGATGAAAGAGCGTGTCGGGCAGTTGGTTTCGGGGCCTGATGCGCGTGGTTTAACCGTATCGACTTTCCATAACCTGGGTTTGAATATCATTCGCACCGAGCATAAGGCGCTTGGCTATAAACCGGGGTTTTCTATTTTCGACAGTGAAGATGCTAAAGCGTTGATTCGCGACCTGATGATGAAAGATGGTGAAGAGAATAGCGACCGAATCAATGAATTTCAGATGGCGATTTCAAACTGGAAAAATGCCATGCTAACTCCGGCTCAGGCCGCACAGCAAGCTCAAACGCCTGACGATGTCACCCTGGCACATGTGTATGAAACCTATACTCGCTACCTCAAAGCCTATAATGCGCTCGACTTCGATGATCTGATTCTTTTACCCGTACAACTTTTCGCTGAACATCCGGATATATTAAGCAAGTGGCGGCAGAAGATTCGCTACCTCTTGGTTGATGAGTACCAAGATACTAATATGGCTCAGTACGAGCTGGTGAAGCAAATCGTGGGTGACCGTCATGCTTTGACAGTCGTAGGCGACGATGACCAGTCTATCTATGCCTGGCGTGGAGCAAGGCCAGAAAACCTGGCGCGTCTGGAAAAAGACTTCCCAAGCCTGAAGCTGATTAAGCTGGAGCAGAATTATCGCTCTACCAGTTTGATCTTGCGTGCGGCGAATACCTTGATCGCCAACAACCCTCATATGTTTGATAAAGCACTATGGAGCCAGCTGGGTGACGGAGAGCGAATTCGTGTAATTCGTTGTCGCCATGAAGATGCAGAGGCAGAACAAATTGCCGCAGAGATTCTTGATCTTAAGTTGAAAAAGGATATCCCCTTTAAAGACTTCGCTGTGCTTTATCGTGGTAACCACCAGGCGCGTCTGCTGGAAATCAAGATGCAGGCTTTTCAGGTGCCTTATCGCTTGTCTGGTGGTACCTCCTTCTTTGCCAAGAATGAAATCAAAGATGCCATGGCCTACTTGCGTCTCATTGCTAACCCTGATGATGACGCAGCATTTCTTCGGGTAGTCAACGTACCACGCAGAGAGATCGGCCCCTCAACCTTGGAGAAACTCGGAAATTATTCGACTGAGCGACATATTAGTTTGAATCAGGCTGTCGGTGAAATTGGTTTGGAACAAGTGTTGAGTGGTAAGGCGCTGGATCGGGTCAGGCGCTTTAGCGATTGGTTACGAAAAACAACGGAACGTTGTTATCAGGAAGATCCGATACCTGTGATCAAGCAGTTGTTTACCGATATTGAGTATGATCAATGGCTGTACCAAAACTCTAATACGCCAAAAGCGGCTGAGAAACGTATGGAGAATATCTGGTACTTGGTTGATTCGTTAAAAAATATGATCGACGCCGATAAAGGCACAGCGGATGAAATTGGTATAGAAGAAGCGGTTTCCAAATTGATCCTTCGAGATATGCTGGAGCAACAAGAAGAAGAGGATGATAGCGATAAGGTGCACATGCTTACGCTTCATGCCTCGAAAGGTCTTGAATTTCCACATGTTTTTATCATGGGGCTTGAAGAAGAATTATTGCCGCATAGAAACAGCATTGAAGAAGATAACATCGAAGAAGAGCGCCGCCTGATGTATGTGGGCATCACAAGAGCCCAGCGGACTTTAGCATTGACTTATGCTGCAGCACGAAAACAATATGGCGAGAAAATAGAAACCATTCCTAGTCGCTTTTTAGATGAAATTCCCGAAGATGACTTGCATTGGGAAGGTGGCGAGCAAAAAGATAAAGAGCTTGTGCAGAAAAAGGGCAATCAAACTCTTTCGGCGCTTTTAGATGGCCTCAAGTAAATATTACTGATTACTTTTGGCCGACGCTAGGGTTGGCGAGCTGTGGTCGCCATTCCCACCATTCATGTTCGCCTTCCGGCGTACTTTCTTTGGTTTTATAGACATCCCAGGTGACGAGATAGTCAGGGTTTTGTACCTGCTTACCACTAATCGGGTCGTGATAGTCACCGGGTGGTGCAATAAACCAGGGGCGAAGTGAAGAAGGGATGGTGAATTCACTTTCTTGTTTCAAGTCCTGGACGGTGATGCCATCTTCTTCTGTGACTTTGCAAACAGTACCAGCGAGCTGCTTTTGATCCAGCACTTCTCCAGACCGGTCAAAATAGGTGATGCCTACCAGAATGGTTTTTCCAGAAATGTTTTGTAGGGTAATTGCCTGATCTGTCACTGAGAATCCTTATTGAAGAAAAATATGAAGCTATCATAGCCCTTAAGCCTCTGCCGAAACAATTGTCTCTTTCAATTCAGCATCCTCTGTTTCGAAAAGAGCACAAAGTTCTAGCTGTGCTTTAATGGTATTTTGTTCGCTTTGGTCTAAACGCTTCCATTTTTCACAAAGCTCCTGCCAGGTTCTGAGTTGAAAGGTTTTTACCACTGACTTAAAAGGGTAGCCACGTAACTTTCCTGTATAAAGTGTTTTTCCCTGATTGAAGGCTAGTTCGTTGAACTCTGTTGCTCCCTGAGCTTTTGCCAGGTGATATGCCTGCTTATTTTGAACCATGAGCGATGCATAGGTGCTCATGATGGTGTTGAGCAAGGGCTTAAGTGCCCCTGAAAAATAAAGCTCCCCTTCTTTCTGTTGTAAGCGATGTTTGCCGCTATAGATCATCTCAAGCCAGGCGTGTGTCTGCGGAGCGAGTTCTTGCATTAGCTTATTTGTTTCTGGGTCGACCAGGTTCATAGCGAGTTGGCCGTAGGCACTGGCATCGGCAATGGTAAACTGATCACCGAGTAAGAATTTTTGCAGGGTTAATACTTCCTCCATGCCTTTTAGATATTGCTTCCAGCTTTCGAACAATAAGGTATGTGTTTCAGGAAAACCTTCTTTATACGGGGGGGATAGAGCTTTTGAAACACCGCTTCGATAGCTCTTTGGCGCGACACTAAATAAGTAAGGACAGCGTGCCACCTGTCGCTTAGGAAAGCGCCTGGAAAGTAGTAAGGGGCCGCCTGGCGGCAAAGCGTGACGAAATTCTTTTGCGAGTAATTTACCCATTATGTTCGACTTGGCGGAGCCTACCCAGCGCATATGATGGACCATGTATAGGCCGAACTCGTCAAAGGCTTCGTCGATTAAGCTGGCGATAAAATTCAAACAAGGGTCTTCCGGGAATAAGCGATGTCTATGGCTATTTCCCTGAGTGGGGGGCTTCTGGTCAAGATAGTGTGCGATGGCTGTGCTGTCGTATTGAAAATCTTTGCCGTTTTCAGTAAAGAAAGGAACGGCAGGGTACTCATCTAAGTCGGCATCCATTTCAGGATAGCGGCTTATCTGCTTATGCTGTTTTTGATACTCAAGGCGTAATAAGGTCTGAGTATTTTCAAGATAGCTTCCATGCGCGGGTAAGCGGCGATAAGGGATGCCACAGTACTCCAGGTAAGCTTGCATCTTTAATACGAAGGGCGAAAGCTCGACGCCCCAAATAATTGCAGAACTGATTTGTATTTTATTCTTATTTTTCATTTAGGGCTCAACCTATAAAACAGCATTACATCAAATGAGCCTGAAAGAAACGCGATAGGTCTTGTATCTCGCTTAGACAAACTTCGTGTTCCATCGGGTAGTTTAGATATTGCACTGTGTGGCCTCGCGCTTCAAGAATCGCCGCCGCTTTTTTACCTTGCCTTTCCACGACCATTGGGTCATGAGTGCCGTGGCAGATTAATACTGGCAGCTGGCTATTCGCGGGCGCGGTATCAAAGCTATCTTCTTGTGGAAAATAGGTCGACAAGCCTGCCAGTGCTGCAAGGGGGCTGGGGTAAGTTAAGGCTGCATGGTAGGCCACGGCTCCACCCTGCGAAAAGCCCATTACAATGATTCGTTCGCTCTTGATGCCTCGCTCGATTTCCCTATCGATCAGCGTTTGGATATTCTTCACCGAACTTTGCAATTGTTCGTGGTTTATCACGCGCTCTTCAGTCAGTTCAAGAATGTCATACCAGGCGGGCATGATATAGCCAGCATTAACCGTGATGGGGATTTCCGAGGCATTTGGAAATATAAAGCGTATACCTAAGCCTTCCGGTAGCGCTAATTCCTCGACGATAGGTACAAAGTCGTTTCCATTTGCCCCGAGGCCGTGCAGCCAAATAATACTTGCTGATACCGTGTCAGCAGTTTGTCGCTCAATACAGTCTAATAGGGGCATGTGATGAAATCCTTAATTATCCAATAGGTGAAAAAGATAGTTTTAATAGGTAGTATGGGTAACTCGTGTGACGCAGTGGACAAAATTAATGATAAACCTGCGTATTTGACATTGTTTAACCTTATACCTTGCTTGTAAAGCTGGCAAAGCGAGAATTATGTCTACACTGAATTAAAGCCTTTCCTGATCTTGAGTAAATTATTGGTGCTTATGGTGGCATAAGTGGCAAATGTTGTAGTTATGACGAAAAGTGCAAGGCGCTCTGTTGCTTGTTTTAGGAAGAAAAAATGAAACCCGAACTCAATACATTTCAAATGCTGAATGCAGCAAAAACAAATCTTTCAAACTTGAATCGCAGCCTATCTTTGGTGGGAGCTGGTTTAGTCATCAGTTTAGCTGCTGGCTGTGCTTCAGTTGATAAGAAGGACAATAGTGCGATGTCTGATAGCTCGGCTGAGCTTAGTGTGGCGGAAGTACAGCCAAGCCAAGAGGAGCTAGCTAGGAACGAGAAAGAAAATGCTGCTAAAGCTGATGAAATGATGAAAAGCCTTAAAGCTCCTGTGGTTGAACCAGGTGCTAAGACTGAACAGCCGGTCAGCAAAGAGGTGAAGCCTACAGTTAAGGAAGTTGTCGCAGAAGTAACGCAGAAGGCCGTTACAGCGGTAGCAGACAAGGGTGTGAAGGTAGCAGTAGAAAAAGAGCCAGCTAAAGCTGAGGTTAAAAAAGTAGCTGCGAAGGTAGAGGAAGCTAAAAAAGATGTTGTTAAAGCGCCTGTTGTGCAAAAGAAAGGCTCTGTTAAGCCCTTAGCAATTAGCGAGAAAGACCTTCCTGCAAACTATGATATTTGGGTGTTAAAGCAGGGTGATACAGCATTAACTCAAGGGCTTGTTATTAGCACGCCAACTTGGGAGATGGGTAAAGAAGGTTATATGTCTCAAATTTGGCTAACCTTTAAAGAAAATGAGATTCACATTAACAGTTCTTCTGATATTGCCAGCGAAGCAAAGAATTTAGGTATTCGTATCGACGGAGGTGACTTGATTCCTTTTACGCGAATAGCTGAGAATAATATTGGAATTGTTGAAGGTGAGTGGCTAGATAAACTGGCAAATGCGAGTAAGCTGGATATTTACCTAGGCTTCTTCCCTGGCAAGAAACCTACAAGTGATACTTTCCATAGTGATACCTCTCTGGAAAATCTGGACCGTGTTGTGGCAACTTACCGTAAGTTGAGTAAGTAATTACCTAGACTATTAGGTGAATAATAGGGCTGCATTAATGCGGCCTTTTTTGTGGCTTGAATAAATAGATTGTGCGCAATATACTTGCATAACTAGAGGATAAGACAATGAAGAAAGTTATTTATCTACTGATATTTTTTATACTGGCTGGAGTCATCACAATGCGAGTAATTGAGAACAATACAGCACCTAAATTAGGTGTTCAAAATGGTGAGCTGAAGCCCTTGGGAAGTCGGCCTAATAGCGTATCAACTCAAACCGATAAGCCTGATAAGCAGGTAAAATCGATTGCCTTCGATATAGAAGCAAAGCAGCAGATGCAGAAGGTTCAAAATGTCATAGACGCTATGCCGGGGGCAAAAATTCTTCAGCAAAGTGATCACTATTTGTATGCCGTTTTTACCAGTCCGCTGATGCGTTTCAAAGACGATGTGGAGGTTTATCTGGATGATGAGCAGAAGCTAATTCACTTTCGTTCAGCGAGTAGGGTGGGGTATTCAGACTTAGGTGTTAACCGGAAGCGATATGAGGACTTTGCTAGGCGACTGTCTGTATTGAGTCAATAAGCGAAATTAAAAAAGGCCTGTCAGCGGAAAGCTGATAGGCCTTATTGAACGGCGTATCTATCGTTTAGTTCTTATCCCAGTCAAACTCATTTGCACCGATCGCGCCGCTATTATCCTCGTCCCAGCTTTTTTGGCCTAGGGAGTTATATTCTAAAAAGCCATCGCCCGTTTGGGAATTGGTAGGAGTCGCTCGTAGGGTGTAAGAACTCCCTGTAGCCGCTTCAATCGTTAGGTCGTAGTAAACAGATGAGCCGCCTACCGGTGCGGTTGTAGCAAATACTGCGGGAGCCCCAGTATCTCCACTTTGTCCTGCATTCAGGTAAGAGTTATTTTGTGTGAAATGTTTTTCCATCGCAGCCGAAAAAGAGACTAAGGCGCCCTGAGCTTCAGAGCGTTTGGAACTCTTTACGTTATCCTGATATGACGGGTACGCGATAGCAACTATGATAGCCACTATAGCCACCACTACCATTAATTCTATCAGCGTGAAGCCCTTCTGCGAGCTATAACAATTCTTGCAGGTATACATATTTACTCCTCTTGAACCCAGTAGGTTCTAACAATTTTTCCTTCGCGATCAAGTGGATTGCACTCTGTACCAATACACAAAATGTCTTGGCCATCCACACGAAGTCTTTGTGGTGCGGTTGGTAATGATTGTGTCGTGAGCGTGCCAACTTCCCTATCGCTTGTGGTTAACTCAGAATCTAATCCGATACCGTCATAATTCTTAACCGGTGTCGCGTCAGCTATTTCGATATGGTAGAGGCGAGGAATACCGGAGCTAAAAATACAGCCGTTAGTACTTGCTGTGGGCTCGTAAGTGGTAAAGTAAACCGTTCCATCAATGGTTAAAGATGTCGCTAGCATTTTTTCGCCATCACGCGTAAAACGAATGAACCAACCCTGTTTTGGTAATATATCAGCACCGTTACCGTAGTATTCAGTATAGGCGGCTTCTTGGTTGGCTTCAGAGTTTTGGCCGCTTACGTCACCCAGGTTGTTATTCGTTGCGTCGTAAAGGTCATCCTCTATAAGTGCTGTATACTCGATAGAGCCGTCAAGGTTCTTTGGAGGTTCAAGTACGTCGGAGCTTTTTATCATATATAAACGGTCAACGACTTCATCATCAAGAGGGTGAGCTTGCCAGCCTGAACCAATGACAATAGCTAAGGTTAAGCTGCTGCTATCGCTTAGTACCGATACGTCAGGTGCATGGTAGAAACGTCTATTGTTTTCGGTTCCTGTATCGGACACACTGGCGATTACCCCCCCATGTACAGGAAGGGTACTAGAGCTGCTTCTATTGTTATCTATGTCGAAGCGCCAGACCTGTCCACCCATGTCGCCCACGTAAATTTGGTCAGCAATTCTGTCAGCGTTCACATCAATAGCCTTAACGTCTGATGGAATGCTATATTTCATATCACTAAAGTTAGAGGGGGTCGCGCTCCAGATTTTCTCTCCTGTCTCTGCGTCAACAATATAAACAGCTCGACCAATGGAATCTTCAGAGCGAGTTGTTGCTAGATCTTGATTGGTATCATAACCACCGCCAAAAATGAGAACTTCGCGAACAGTGCTACCCATTCTAACCTTAGTTTTAACTGGCTTAGACCAGGTCTGACCGAGCTCTTCGAAGCCGCTAGTGCCACCTGTCCCCCCAGTAATTTGCCACAGAAATTCAGGTGCATCGCGCTCTGTAACATCTAAAGCATAATAGCTATTTCCACCACGGCGCATGCCAGAATATAAATAGACGAAATCATTTGAGTCGTATAAATCATTGTCATTGTTTTCGTCGTTGACCCAAGTTGTTATGGAGCCGTCCATTCCATACGTGTGTTCAACAGCCTGAGAATCTTCAAATAAAGTTTTTTGCATTCCCAGTAGCTCTTTGGGCATAAAAGCAAAGTATTCATCACCTTGGCCTTTTGTATAGGTGCCACTAGTGCTATTACTTCCGTTTATCGCGTGGATAAAACCCTGGTTGTCACCGAAGAATATTGCCGTGTCGGGGTTCTCGTCGGTACCACCGTATATCACAACCACTGGCGCAGAGTGGAGGGGGTCCATTATTGTGTGTCGAGTATCTGTATAACTATTATCGTTATCGGTATCAAAGACATCAATATCACGAATCCAGTCTAGTAATAGCTTGTACTCTTCATCAGTTGCTTCGGTGTATTCAAGTAATTCTTTAGTAATATTGTCTGCGTTATCGTAAGAAATTTCGTTACTGTCGTCAGATAGGTTGCTAGAGCCACCTAGGTACGTAAACACATTACGGTCATCACTATTGTTGGGTAAGTTTTCTGCAGCGCCCCCTAGGTGAATATCATTAGCGTCAATATCATCTGACCACCAGCTCCATGCGCCTGGGTCAGCAGGGTTATTACTGCGAGACTTAAAGAAACCAGTTTCTGGATCAATCGCGGTACGGCCAGCTCTATCATAAACAGTGCCGTCAGATCCTAGACGATAGCGTTTTAAGTTACCCTTCCAGACAGGCCCAGTTTCAGGCTTGAAAACCGAGAAATACAATTCATCACGATGGTTGAGGCGGTTAAAGGTATTTACAGCAACGCCGGGAGAAACAAACGTGGTACTAATATCTTTGAGGCTTGAGAATATTTGCTTAATTGCACTTTCGAGCTCGGTTGTATCGTTGGCTACAAAGTATTTACCGCCACCACCTGGGTTGTCATCAGTACCCTCGGCTGTTCGTTTGAGCAAATTATCATCGAGTTCAAAGCCAATCGTATAGGTTGTAACGTTTTGTTCGCCATCATATTGACTAGATACATCGTTTTCGTACATGTGGCGGGAAATCTCATCTAGACAGTTGTCAGTGCAGTTGCCCACAGTACTCTCTATAACGTTTCTCGATGCAGTATCGTTACTATCACTTCGGCTAGAGCCAGGGTGAGCGTCATAAGTGGGTTCACCGTCCGTTAATAGGACAATGTTGTTAGGCTGGCATTCATCTGAAATAGGCGATTGGTATTTGCTAGAGTTGCTAGGGCTCTTAGATGAGGCAGAGCTTTGGCTGCCTAAAAATACCGAACCGCCAGAATAGTAACGGTAAGCTTCAAATAGGCTTTCAGCGAGAGGAGTCCAGGTATCCGGGGAAAGGCTGTTTAGATCAGATACAAAAGAAGACCGATTGTCTTCAATATAATCAATTGGAGTCGTAACGCGGCCACCTTGCTTGCCGTAATTATTGGTATTAAAGCTCATTAAGCCAATATTAATACCTGAAGTACTGTTAATCAGGTTGCTGACAACGCTCTTCATGATGCTAATGCGTGATTGAGAAGTCACTTCACGATAGTAGGCATACCAATTAATATAGTTTGAATTAAAGAAATCATAGGTAGTGTAGCTGTTCCAGCTTATTTCGTTGTTGCTAGAACTCGCCCATTTGCTGGAGTTATGTACTGCGTATGTGTTGCCTGTTGTTCCGTTAGCGCCGTGTGCACCTCGATCATCTTTACACTCGATAATATTTGTATTGGAACTACTGCGACGACTGAAAAGATTACGCCAAGCATTTCTGCGGGTATTAAAGCCAGCGACTTTTGCAGCAGTATACTGTCCTGCTATTGCAAGCTTGTCAGTCATTTCTTGGCAGTGATTTTGGCTTGTTAAAATTGTACCTCGATAGTTGAAATAACTATCGAATGCATAGATGTAAGCGTCAGAATAGGGGCTTCGACCGTCATCGATAGCTTTCTGAGTATAGTCAATTGAATGGTTGTAAGGGGTTTCCGTACTAACCATATTTGACATACTGCCTGAGTTGTCAAGAATAAACAGGACGTTTGGTGTTAATTCGTTAGAAGCACTGGACTCAAATAAAATCTCAGTATCGTCTGCGTGTGCAATATTGGCTGATAGAAGCGTAATAATGCAAGATGCCAAGCCGTGACCTAGTTTGGATTGTAATGATCTCATTGGCCTGCCTCCAAATTAAAGAAACGGAAGTGATGGAGCTCTTTGGTCTTTATGTTGTAACTGATTGCGCCACTTTTGCCATTGAAGGGGGTTAATACATCAAGAGAGGCTTTTTCTTGCCCAATATAGGCTTGAGTTGTTTCAGTGATACGATATTGCTGTAAGTCACAAGAGGCGCAAGCTCGAGCTTCGATGCTTTTTATTTTTCCATCAAGGCCTCGGTTCAATTGAATGGAATCAGTCTCATAGCCTTGAGTGATATGTGTCAAAGGTGGGGGAGTATACCCTTGTTGTAACTTAAGTAGCTGATCTTTTGTAAGTGCTGGCTCACTAGTATGAGCCTGAGCACTAAACAGTACACTAAAGGTTAGGAGCAAGCCTAATGCGTATATTTTTTTCATCATTGCCTCCTGATGGCTATTTCGTTGTTTCGGGCCATCACTCTAAATTCTGTTGTATGCCTTAAGGCATGTATAAGTTTAATGGTACTCAAAACCTTGCCTGATAACCGTTTGTGCACTAGTGGCCTCGACCGCACCTTCTACTAAAGCTTCGAATAGCTCCGGTTTAAGCTCTGTTGAGCTCTCGTCTACGTTTAAGGAGCCCCCTTTAGCGAGCGCTACAACACCCATATATCCGATGCTATAGCTGGATGCAGCTTTTGAGCCAGAAACTGCATAGTTAATACTCGAAGTGTGTTCACCAATAGTGCCGATTCCTATCGCCTCATCTAATTCTGTAGTGTCTTTGTCTATGATGACTTTATTGATCAGTCCACTTACGGCATTTTCTGCTGCTTGAAAAGTCGCGTTGTTGTTTTGTGCATTTGATGCCATTTTTTCCTGCATTATGGAAGAGCTCATTGACGCAACGCCTATAAGGGTCATCAGTAATAAAATAATTAAACTCACAACAAGTACTGCGCCTTTTTGGCGTGCTAAATTAAGAGAGCTTTGATGTTGTAAGGTCTTCATTCTATATACACCTTTTATACGTTTATTTATCGATTTCGTAACTGAATTGTTTGGCTGAACTCACGGCGTAAACGTCTATCTGGCTCATAAGTTACTGTTGAACCGAACTTGCCCTCGGGTTGGATTTCTTCACCGGGCAAAATATAGGTGGCGTCGTCATTATTCGTGAGCACCTCACGGGAACCGCTAACCAGTAGACCTAGCTGAATGCTTTTTACATATTTCATGTCTGTAACATTGTCTGCGGTAACATAACGAAGGCCGCTAATCACTTCACCGTCTGCGGTAACATGCTGAGGGTCGCTATTTAGTTCACCATATAAGATTTGCATGCTGTCGATACCTTCTATTAGCTCTTCAACATCAAACTCAGGGTTTGCCTTGTTTACCATTTTGTCTTTCGCTCGGAATAGGGCATTTATAGGTACGCCGGTTTCAGTTGTTCTGCCTGTGTTTGCCACGAAGTATATGGTTGATTCAAAACCCCTTACTCGAGCATTACGTGTATAAGGACCTATAAAGATGTCATCTGAATTTGTGATAAGACCATGTGATAGGGTAATAGTGGCTGTCGCTTCCGGGTCTTCTGAAATTCGAAACATATCAGCATTGTTGCAGTTAGCAATTACCGCGATATCAAACTGCTCAAACTCCATTTCATTATCGACGAGCACAACATCTTCATCACTCGTTACCATGTCTGCAGAGAGCTCGGCACTGTCAGTAGTTAGTCGCTGAACAACTAATATGTCGCTACCGATCAAAGCTTCTTTAGTAAAGTCTTCATCTTTGAAATAGTCACCGCGGCTGACACCAGTGACAGGGTCGATGTTTGCATCTTGTGCCCATGCTACAGAAGGGACTTCGAAGCCTGAAAGTGCGGTACTAAAAAAATCTGAGGTTGGGGGGTTATGGGCTCTGATCTTGATATATGCTTCTTCAGGGTCTGGGTTCATACAGCCTTGATAGCCTGCCATTCGAATATCTTGAGCAAGAAAGTTAAGTGCATGGCGCCCAGACTCCTGAATACGAGATAATTCACTAATAAATTTATCAGACTCTCGAGCATTAAAATAAATACTCGTAACACCGATGAGTAGCAGGGAACTAATGGTCATAGCGATCATTAGTTCAATTAAACTCAAACCGGCCATTCCTTTTAGCGAAGATAAAGGTTTTGTGTGGCGTGCTGTGAGATCTTGGTTCATTGTCTTCTCCCTTACAGCACTAAACTGACTGAAAAAGTTTGATCAGTGACTTGTTGGTTTTGCTCATCATCATTCCATTGAGATTCTTTCCAGCTAACTTCAATGGTAAAGAAATTGCCTAAACCACGTGCTATTGTACCCCTCGCATCAGGTAACAAAATTATCGATTCATCGGTTCCGTTTAGTCGCTGGGCCCATTCAAATAAGTCTGTATCTGCACGGTTTTGAGCGGTACAGCCTGCAACACTAGTGCTGCATAAAGGATTGGAAGGTGTTGTTTGACTTGAGTCAAAATCATCATATCTTCCAGCAATTGCTGCGACAGAGTTGGCTCGCATACGATCTGCGATATCATAAACGAGTATGGATGCTTGGGAGCGAAGGTAAGCACTTTGATTGTTACGAAGGCCTTGCATTTGTAAGCTGGCAACACCCAATAACCCAATCGATAGGATGACGATGGTTACTAAGATCTCAATAAGTGTGAAGCCTCGTTGAGTGCTCGGAGCTAGATATTTCATGGTGCCATAAGGGCTTGAATGAGTGTTCGTTATTATGGACATACGATATTTGTCCCCCGGTGGTCGTTAACAATGTTATCGGCCGAACTTTCTTCATCTCTTGCGACTCGAGTATGACCAATTGCGCTCATAACAATAGCATTAGCCTCTGTTACACCGCGTGAGTCACAAATGATAATAGTGCCTGATGAACCAGGAACTCCATTGGAATCAAACTGAATAAAGCCTGCATTGAGAAAACCCAGAGTACGCATTGTGTTGTCGCCAGAAAGCTGTTCGCCGATTCTGAGCAGCTCGTCGTTCGCTGTATCGAGTAGACCGTCACCATCTAGATCCTCGCCTGGATCTAGTATGTTGTTATCGTTTACATCTTCATTGAAATTGTTTAAAACTTGGTCGCCATCTAGATCTGACATGATAAACCAGCCTTCTTCCCAGTTATTAGTGTCGCACGCAGGGGACCCCGTATTGGTGCTTTTACTGGCGCAGAGAGTAATTATACCCCCTGGGCGCTTTGCTGCTTCACTTCGCCCATAGGCTAGCATACCAATGGTCGCATTCGTTTGGGAGGTGATACGGGCGTCTAAAACATTGCCTCTCATACCCGGTACCCCTATGGCAAGTAGGATTCCAAGGATTACAACTGTGACCAACAGTTCAACTAGCGTGAAGCCTTGTATTTTCTGTGGTGTAACAGATGTATTTATAAATGTTTGGGAGTTCGATAATTTTTTCATAATGTCATTAAACAGTTGAGGAGCAGAACTAACAAGCTCAAAGAGACAAGTGGTCGATAGTAATGATAGACGGTAATTCCGGAATTGAAATTGTGCGTTACATCTAATTTTCGGGCTGCTTAAAGCGCCTGAATTTATTGCAAGATATAGTCTTTTACGTCTACACCGTGAGTACCATTCGTAATGCCTTCCTTAATAGCATAGGGTTTACCATGCTTGTCTATCGGGTCTTTAATCAGATTAATTACGTAGGAAGAGCGGAATTTTTTATCGGCTGTCATGACCAGTTCAACTTTAGGGCGCAGACGAGAGTCAGCGTTCGCTGATACGACGATGCCTACTTCACCGTTGGTCATTTCGACCAAAGTACCCGGAGGGTAAATGCCTACCATACGAATAAACGCTTCAACCAGCTCGGAGTCGAAGTGCTTGTCTCGTTCGGCGTAGAGAATTTTTAAAGCATCAAAGGCTGGTGAGCCGTCTTTGTATGAACGGGTACTTGTGATTGCATGATAAACATCGACAATTGATACCATGCGTACAAACTGATGGAGGTAAGCTGCACTTAGTTTTTCTGGGTAGCCCTTGCCGTCGATACGTTCGTGATGAAAGTGTGCTGTATCCTTAATTAGTTTGTTGACGCCTTGTTGTTCGTCTAATAGTTCTTTGCCATACACCGAGTGCTGTTTCATTATGTCATATTCGATGCGTGTTAGACGGCCTGGTTTGTTCAATATGTCGTCTGGTATTTTAGTTTTACCAATATCATGTAGCATGCCGCACAGACCGATGGTTTCTAGCTCGTGCTCTTTTAATCCAATGAAACGCCCGAAGGCAATTGCTAATATACCGACGCGCAACGAATGCTCTGCTGTATACTTGTGCTGTTCTTTTACCTGTGTAAGCCATAGTAGGGCGTTAGCATTATTTAGAATGCTGCTGACGCAAGATTGAATCGCTTTACGCGAAGCATCCATATCAAATGATTCACCATTGCTCAGGCTTGTTAATACTTCATCGACATGGTCTTTGGTTTTTTCATAGCTTAGTTTGGCTTTGGGTAGTTCATCGTGGATTTCGAGTTCTTCACGAAAACCGGGGTATTGTTTCTCTTCCTTGGCTTCAACGGTGCCTTTACCTGATTCAAGCCAAAACTCTTTTTCAATTTCAATATAAACAAATACACAGTGTTCGCGGAGTAAATCGATGTGGTCTGGTGTCTCGATAGTTAAGCCTTGAAGCAGTACTGGTACTTCAGTCCAGGGTCTGTCTAAACGAGTGACATGCATGCCTATTTCTAATGAATCAGCAGGGAGCTTTACTTCGATAAGAGACTTAGTCTTGTCTTGTGAGGGTGGTGTGTATTCAATCATTTCTTAGTGTGCAAGTTACCAGGAATCACGTTACTAGGAATAAAAATTTATTTATGCTGTTTAATGGAGCTTAGACGCAAAAATAGTATCTGACCAATTTGGATGTATTGAGCTTAGCATTGAAAATTCTGTTTATATCATCCCCAGATATTTACGCTGCTTCGATTTAGGTCTAAGCTCGGTGGGTTGGAATAAGAAATATAAGGCTGTTTTTAATGGTTGTTAATAACGCGATTATCAATATTACAAATTTGCGACTTCGAACTTATATTGGGTTCAATCCTGAGGAACAGGAAAAGCAACAAGATATTATTATTAATGTGGAAGTACATTATCCTGCAAATAAACTGTGCCTGGAAGATAGTGTTGAAGATGCCTTGAACTATAAACACATTGCAAAAAGCATTATTAAGCATGTTGAGGATGGTCGCTTTCTATTATTGGAAAAACTGGTGTCAGACGTGTTGGGTCTTTGCAGTGAGCACTCTTGGGTGAGCTATGCGAAAGTACGAATTGATAAACCTCACGCGCTACGTTTTGCTGATTCAGTTTCTCTCAGTCTCGAATATAGGAAGCCGGAGTAGTGTTTTATGAGTAAGTCACCTGTTTTGATCACTGGTGTAGGCAGGCGCATTGGCTTGGCGCTGGCGCTTGATTGTTTGGCCAAAGGGTATCATGTGATCGGTACCTATCGAACTAGCTACCCGGAATTGGTGAAGCTGAAGGATATGGGAGCTGAGTTATATCAGTGTGACTTTCAATACCCTGAGCAGGTGAGTCAGTTGATTGATGCAGTAAGTGCAAAACATACATCGTTAAGAGCAATTATCCATAATGCCTCTGATTGGTTGCCCGATAGCAAAAATCGGGAAGATGATTTAAGCACTATCCAACAAATGATGAATGTGCATGTCAATATTCCTTATCACTTGAATCTGGCACTTGAGCCCTTGCTCAGGGCCTACCCGGATGGCATTGCCGATATCATTCATATTACCGACTATGTTGCAGCTACCGGAAGTAAAAAACATATTGCTTACGCGGCAAGTAAGGCTGCTGCCGAGAATCTCGTCTTGTCTTATGCTGCAAAACTAGCACCAGAGGTGACTGTTAATTCAATCGCGCCGGCGCTAATTATATTTAATGCGCAAGATACACAAGCCTATAAAGAAAAGGCGCTTAGCAAATCTGTTATGGCGAGGGAAGGGGGCGTTCAAGAAATCCTACGCGCAATTCACTACTTGCTGCAAAGTGAGTACATGACAGGCCGAAGTATAGAACTCGATGGTGGGCGGCATTTAAAATAAAGCGTGGCCTGTTCAAAAATAATTCAATTGCCCCCTTTTATTAGATAAAAACGTCCTTATATCTTTGTGCAATCAAACATTGTTTTGATCAAAACTTATTAATCTTACGAATTTACAGGAATCACTATGTCGGATTTAGATTTATCCACAAATGAGGCGAAAGCATCATATGGTGTTGGTCTTCAAATGGGCCAACAATTAGCTAACGTCTTTAACGGACTGTCATTAGAAGCTGCTATTGCTGGCATCAATGACGCATTTTCTGGCAAGGGGCCACAGATTCCTGGCGAAGAAATTAATGCGGCGTTTCAAGTGATTCAGACTCAGGTTGAAGCAGAGAAGCAAGAGCAAGCTAAGAAGTTTGCGGGTGAAGGTGAAGCTTTCTTGGCAGAGAATGCTAAGCGTGATGAAGTGACGGTTCTAGAGTCCGGTCTTCAGTACGAAGTAATCACTGCCGGTGAAGGTGATATACCAACAGCTGAAAGTGTTGTAAGCACTCACTATCGTGGTACCTTGATCGACGGTAAGCAGTTTGATAGCTCATATGACCGTGGCGAACCAGCTCAATTTCCTGTTGGTGGCGTGATTGCTGGTTGGACTGAAGCACTTCAGCAAATGAAAGTGGGTTCTAAGTGGAAGCTATACATTCCATATCACCTTGCTTATGGCGAAGCAGGTGCTGGCGCCGATATCGGCCCATACCAAGCTTTGGTATTCGATATCGAGTTGCTAGAAATTGTTGGCTAGATAAATAGCTTTCCCTCATGCGTCTCGCTACGCATGAGGTTCAATATCTTTATACTCTCCCCCCCTCAAAGCCTTACCCTTTGTTAATCCTGCTCCCTTTCTCTGGGGCTATGATATTCTTGCATTAACTGCTCTTGGCAGAAAATTATTTACTGATTTCAAATGGTCAGCGCTTTCCAAAGGAATTTTCCATGAACGCATTGGTAAACAGGGCTTTAGCCTTCCTATTACTTGTATTTGTTTCTCACGCCGCACCCCTGATGGCTAAAGGTTTGAGTATCGAGGAAGCGAAGCAGTTTCTTCATGACTCTGGCTTGAGTGAGTTGATTGCTTCTTTGCCTGATTCTATGGGGCAGCAGCTTGATATGAAACGTTTGTCAGTCAATAGTTCCGTCAGTTTTGAAAAGACCAGTGCGGCCGTGACTCATGCAGCGAAAAAGGTTGATGGTGAACAGATTGCAATGGTTTATTTGAGTCAGGATCAGCGTGCTGAAGATTTGTCTGATGCGATTAAGTTCTTGGCTTCTCCCTTAGGTCAACGCATCAGTACAGAGGAACGGGCGGCCAGTACACCAGAAGCTCAGCAGAAGATGCAACGCTATTTTCAGGAGCAAAGCTTCAAGTCTGTTAAGCAGGATAGAGCGCAATTGCTAGAGAAGCTTTCTTTAGCTCTGAATGCTGATAAGGTTGTTATTCAGCTAATGAAAGGCGTGTATTTTTCGGTTTTGGAAGCGGTTGCTGTTATTAATCCAAATAAGGCAGCTGCTTTAGAAGCTCGTATGAATCAGGAGTGGCAGAGCATGGAACCAATGCTAAGTCAGCAGTTTTCCGAATTTATGTTGATGGGCGCAAATTACAGCTATCGTAATTTGAATGATGAGGACCTCTCTGCCTACATTACATTTTTAAAGAGTAAGCCGGGTCAGGCGTATTGGCAGGTAGGTGTCGATATTGTCGATTTGTATATTCAAGGTTTTGTTTCTGAGTTGGTGTCCGGGCTTTCTAGCGCAAAATAAATGTTATTTGATATAAGCCTTCAGACTATTAAGCAAGCACTGCCAAGTGGCGTATTACTACTCGCTTGCTTATTGTTCTTCAGTTTGTTGCCTTCTGAAGGTTTGGTTTATCCTCATTTGATCAACTCTGGCCATGCTTTGGTCTTCGGTTTAGCGACCTATCTGCTGCTGGTTTTTTTTGCTCAGCTTCGGCCCTTAAAAGAGCTGATTTACCTTCTTTTATTTTGCCTCTCGTTTGGTTTGTTGGTTGAGCTGGTTCAGCCTTATGTAGGCCGGGAGCGTAGCTTAATAGACTTTGTTTACGATGTTTTTGGTTGTTTGGCTGCATTGCTGTGGTATCTCGCTCGATTTCGAAGTACTAGCAGAAGCCGGAAAATGATGATGCAGGGAATAGCTTTGTTTTTGATTTTGGCAAGCCTGCTTTACCCAGCTTATCGATGTTATGTGAAGCTGGAGGCTGATCGCTTATTTCCGGTGATCGCGAACTTCGAGAGTTTTGGCTGGGCTCAAATTGTGTTAGCAAAAAATGGCAGTGAGCTTGAAGTTGTCAAAGCACCTGGTGACTGGGCTAATGAATCTCAGGTTGGAAAGCTTCGCTTTAATAAAGATGCCCTCTATCCCGGAATGCGTTTCGCCTACTTGCATCGAGACTGGCAGGATTATGATCGACTAAAATTCGAGATCTACTCTGAAGCACCAGAGACGCTAAATGCCGTGCTGCGAATTCATGATATGAAACACCAGAATCAATATCATGATCGCTTCAAGACTAGAGTACGTATTGCTCAAGGTCTGAATCAATACAGTATTCCCTTAGATAAGGTTCGTGATGGCTTACAGACCAGAAAAATGGAAATGGGACAGGTTGTAGATCTGATGCTTTATATGTATAAGCCGAAGCAGGAGTTGACGGTTTACATTGATAATATTCGTTTAGAATCTGATTAATTCCTTACCCAAACTCTAGCGCAAGAAAATCAGAGAAGCCATACGACCCGAGACTTGGCCATCACGGCGAAAAGAATAGAAGTGTTGGTTTTCAAGAAAGGTGCAATGCGTGCCGCCATAAATCGCGCTGACTCCAATGGCTTTTAGCTCAATCCGGGCAAGTAGGTATAAATCTGCCAACCATTTTCCTGGTTCCTTTCCCGGGATAAAGGCTTGAGCGGCTTCGGGGTCTTTGTTACAAAATGCTGTATAGACATCGTCGCCAACTTCAAATGCCTTTTGGCTGATTGCCGGGCCAAGCCAGGCAATTACTTCATTGGGTGAGTCAAAGCTTTCTACAGTCTTAGTTAGGATGCCAGAAGCTAAGCCTCGCCAACCCGCATGTGCGGCAGCGACTTGCGTTGCCTGTTTGTTGCAGAACAGTACCGGAAGGCAGTCGGCCGTCATAACGACACAGGCTTCTTGCTGCTTGCGAGTATAACTTGCGTCTGCTTGAGTGCTGATAGATGAGCTTTCGGCCTGAACAAGAGTATTACTATGTATCTGCTCCAGCCAATGAATATTCTCTGCATTTAAGGCGCAGTGGGACGCAAGTACTGTCCTGTTGTGTCGTACAGTTTGTTCATTATCGTTGACGTGTAGGGCCAAGTTAAAGTCTTGGTAGCTGCTTAGCTTGCTATCTGGCATCGTGTCGGGAGCCAAGCGAGACGTAGTAAAGGCGACTACTTGACTCGCGACGGGCCATTCAGGTTTTAACCATGTTGTAGGTAAGTCGCAAGGGCTCATTGTTCGCTTAGCACCGCTAGTAAGTTTTGCATATCTTCAGGTAAATCGACTTCCCAGCTCATCTCCTCACCAGTTTGAGGGTGAATGAGGGTTAATTTTTTAGCATGCAATGCTTGTCGTTCAAATTGCCTAAGTTTATTTTTTACTTCATCGCTTGCACCGGCTGGAAGTTTCATTCTTCCTGCATAGGTGGTGTCCCCTATAAGCGGGTGTTTAATATGTGCCATATGGACGCGAATTTGATGGGTTCGTCCAGTTTCTAATTTAACGCGTATGTGAGTGTGAGCGAGAAAGCGTTCTAAAACGCGATAGTGAGTCACCGCATGTTTGCCGAACTGGTTGACGGCCATCTTTTTGCGGTTTTTAGGGCTGCGTGCAATAGGCTCGTTGATGGTTCCGCCGCCCGTCATGACTCCTGCAGCGATAGCTTCGTATTCTCTGCCCATTTCGCGACTTTGAAGTTGTTCAACAATATGGGCGTGAGCTGTTAGTGTTTTAGCGACCACCATTAAACCGGTCGTGTCTTTATCCAGGCGGTGAACGATACCGGCCCTGGGAACGGCTTTGATATCAGGAAAGTGATGCAGCAAGGCGTTAACTAAAGTGCCTGAGTGGTTACCGGCGGCGGGGTGAACTACCATTCCAGCTGGTTTGTTGATGATCAGAATGTCTTCATCTTGATAAACGATATCAAGCGGGATGTCTTCAGCAAGCCACTCTCCCTGACTTTCAAGCTCGGCTTTCACTTCAATGAGATCATTTATTTTGACTTTGTCTTTGGACCGCGCGATTTCTTCGTTTACGCGAATATGGCCTTGTTTAATCCATTGTTGCAGGCGTGAGCGAGAATACTCAGGCATAAAATCAGCAATGACCTGATCTAAACGCATGCCAGATAGTTCTAATGGAACAACAAAGTCAGCTTCAATAATTTGGCTCATAAGGTCTCGATATGTAAAGAAATCACGGGATAGACTGAATAATTATGACTTATAAGGGAGTTGAAACCTCAAGTTTGATTATTTGTCATACACGCAAAATGTAAAATATGAAATAATGTCGGCTATTATAACCTCACCGAGAGCATCTCTGGTGAGCATTTATTAAAATGTGTAGAAAACGAATACCATTTTCCAATTATTCTCAAGAAGTCTTATCCAATTATGCGTTCACACTTTGCACTCGTGATTTCTCTGGTAGCAGTCCTGTTTCTTTCTGCTTGTAGTTCCACTCCGAAAAAAGAATCGACAGAACAAGAGTTGTATGATGATGCTAAACGAGCGATCAAGTTAAGGAACTTTCCTCAAGCAACGATCGCTCTAGAAGAGTTGGAGTCCCGTTTCCCCTTTGGGCAATATGCTGAGCAAGCTCAGTTAGATTTAATCTATGCGCGTTATAGTGGGCTAGATCTAGAAGGCGCGATTCTCGCTTCCGATCGTTTTATTCGTTTACACCCTCAAAGCCCGAGCGTGGATTACGCGTATTATGTACGAGGAGTAGCGAACTATCATTTGGATATCGGTGTTTCCAGTCAGTACTTTTCGTCGGTTGATATTACCTCGCGTGACCCGGGGCATATGCGTTTGGCCTTTAAAGATTTTTCTGAACTGTTAATTCGCTTCCCCGATAGTAGCTATGCTGCAGATGCGCAAAAGAGAATGATACAAATCAGAAATCGTCTTGCGGCTTATGAACTGCATGCTGCACGATATTATATTAAACGCCAAGCCTATCTGGCAGCGGCAAACCGGGCGGCCTATGTTGTTAAAGATTACCCCGCGTCGCCAAGTGTCGAAGAGGCCTTAATTATGATGGTTTCGCTTTATCGGTATTTGGATCTTCCTTCACAGGCAGATGATGCTTTGGCTGTGTTAAGAGAAAACTTTCCAAAAGGTAAAGGCTTTGATGATGGCGGCGAGTTTGTGGCGATGCATAAGCTTGAACATAGCCGCAGTCTATTGAGCGTCATATCGTTTGGTTTATTTGAGTAAGGATTTTCTTTAATTGAAAGGCTCTTACAAGGGCACTGTTTTTATAGAAAGGTTGGTTAAGAGAATGAGTCTACGTCAGCAAATATTGCAAGAAATGAAAGTTAAGCCTGAGATAGATGTTGAGCAGGAAATCAATACGCGTGTTGCATTTATCAAGCGGAAATTGAAAGATTCAGGTTTGAAAACTTTGGTGCTTGGCATTAGTGGTGGCATCGACTCTTGCACCTGTGGAAAGTTGGCGCAAATGGCCGTTGATCAGCTTAACCAGGAAAATGCTCACCCTCATAGCTTCCAGTTCGTTGCAGTACGGCTACCTTATGGCGAGCAGGCTGATGAGCATGATGCGCAGCTATCAATTGACTTTATTCAACCAAGTCACGCAGTTGCGGTAAACGTAAAGTCAGCTTCCGATGCAATCCATCAAGAGGTGACTGCAGCACTGGACTCGGTAGACCAGTTACATGCTTCCGATCAACGTTTGGACTTTTCAAAAGGTAACGTCAAAGCGAGAGAGCGGATGGTTGCCCAATATCATATCGCCGGTATTTTGGGTGGCTTGGTATTGGGAACGGATCACTCTGCAGAAAATATAACCGGCTTTTTCACCAAATACGGTGATGGTGCAGTGGATTTGATCCCTTTGTTTGGTTTGAATAAGCGTCAGGTGCGTGCTTGCGCAAGCTTTCTTGGCGCGCCAGAGGCTATTATATCCAAGGCCCCAACTGCAGATCTTGAGTCCAACGAACCGGGCAAGAAAGATGAAGACGCATTGGGTATCAGCTATGATCAAATCGATGATTTTTTGGAAGGAAAAGAAATCGAAGAATGGGCTGAAGAGCGCTTGATGAAGATTTATCAAAGCACCCAACACAAGCGCCAGCCTATTCCTAGTATCTACGACTAAGCCTTAGGCCTTAGAATAGAACAGATTCATCTGTATCTGACTGGCTAACTTCTTTTCTCTCTTGACGGATTTTGGTTCTACGGTCTGTAGAGCTGAGAACCTCGTCGATATGAATTGAAGATAAATTAGCACTGATGCTGTCGGATAACTTCTTAAGGTCTTCGCTGGTAATCGCCTGAAGGGAGTTATGCTGCAAAGCTTCGCTATTCAATTTGCTGATCGCATCAGCAGAGCGTTTTGACTTTTCTTCTGTTTCACACTGTAAGGCCATGGCGTCTTTGATCTTTTGTGCCAATAAAATAATGTCTTTGATAGCCCGCTCCGTCTTACTTAAGCCTTCTTTCGAGGATTGGGCACTTCGAACGGTTATTTGAATGTCTTTCTGGCTGGACTGCATAACACTGGAGGCATCATGTGTGCTCGTGTGGATGCTATCGACGATACTTTTTACCTGTTCGGCTGAACTTTGAGTCCTCTCGGCCAGTGAACGTACTTCGTCGGCAACGACGGCAAAACCCCGACCTTGTTCGCCTGCACGGGCTGCTTCGATTGCTGCGTTGAGTGCCAGTAGGTTAGTTTGCTCTGCGATGCTGGTGATCTCGGTGATAATCTGGTTGATCTGGTCGCTATCGTTACGCAATTTATCTAATACTTCATTCGACTCAGATATGCGCTTTTCAATGGTATCAATTGAGGAAGTTGTTGCATGTAGGTGCTCGCCAAAGCTATTGAGCTCGCTATTCATTTCGAGAATATGATTATTGATATCTCCAATGTCATGTTCGATGTTTTCGGTCGCCATGACCATATTATTTATTGCTCCACTCAACACGCCGCCGTGATGAGATTGCATCATCGTATTCTGGCTCATGGCACTGTAGGTTTCGGTTAATTCTGCGCTCATAGGGAGCAAGCGGGAGGCTCTAAGGTGAATCCCCTGTATAGCCTGCTCAGCATTGCTCAGGCGCTGATTCAAAATTTCAAATAACTCTTTGGGCGCGCCAGACATGTTTTGGGTATTTAATTGCGTCGAGTAAGAAAACTTCTCTTCGAGGTTCGCTTTTAATGCAGAGATTCCTGCGTTTATGGGTGAAATAACTATTTTTTGATACCAAACCAAAGACAATGTGCAGCATATCAGGGTAGTCAAGATATACGCTAGTAAGCTGTTTTCGGTGCTAGCGCCTACAAACCAATAACTTAAAGGAAAGAGAAGAGTTGCCGGTAAGATAACCAGGCAGTTGTGTGCTGAGAATGCTTTCATTTGTGGTCTTTGTATTGTAATGGAGCTGAATAAGCTTGTTTCTACCCCTTAGCATAGCTAATAACCACAGACTTACCATCTCGAAGAAGCGGTTTGATTACTGGGCTTACAATAATGTGATCAAGGTAAGCCACATAATGTAACCGTAGCCAATTGTCGCGGGTAAGAAGCCTAGAAGAATGCGGGCTTTATCGCTAGTCGACTTAGGCTTAGCCATGTGAGGTTTTATAGCTAGCACAATGAAGCCGAAAGGGTTGTACAGTGCTCCAAAGCACGTGGTGTAAATGACCCAGCCGGGTAGTTCTAGGCTAAGCTTTTCATTCAAATAATAGCAGGCTACCAGCAATAGGCACATCAAGATGTAATCAATATGCGCTCGGATAAGCTGGTGGCTAGCAGGAAATAGACGCTTAAGTGCTTTTATATCAGCGTAAAGGATAAAGGAGGCTAACCAAGCCAAGGCAAGAGACAGCAGTAAGGAAAACGCTGCGGTAAGTAATAAATAGTCGGCTACGTTAGTCATTTAGTATTCCTCTGATTAGGTGTCTTATAGTAACTCAGGGAATATGTTTGGAATATACAGTGCTTGGGAAAGACAGTTTCTACCATTAGAAATTGTGACAGGAAAGGGCTCATTGAATAGAGCCCTCTTACTTTTTGTTAGCTTGAGCATTCTTTAGTGATGCGTTCTCGGACAGTATCGAGCAAAGTGTCGTCACGCTCGTATTCGGTGATGAGTTCGTCAAAGGCATCAAAGTTATCGTCGGTTAAGCCGTACTGGTCTTCAATTTTAATGAGTTCAGCTTCTTTCTTTTGTAGATCATTATGAAACAGTATCTCGGCGCATTGATAGCGTACGCTATAGTCGGCGTACTGTTCTTTGCTCATGAGCGGGTTGGCGAAGCTATTGGGCGAAAAAAGAGTGATAGCGATAGTGGTGCATAGAAAAACATGTGAAGCACTTAACGAGCTGGTTAAGGTACGAATCATTCAGATCTCCGAAGCAGGTTGATAGGGCTAAAAACTCGCGGCGAATTATAGTTAACTATAATTTTTAGTGTGTTAAGTCTTGTTATTTAATGTAAGGCTATGTAGGTTTTAACCGTAATTGTTGCCGATCTGAGGCTTCCTTAAAGGGCGCTGCTTTAACTTCCATATTTGGCAAACTGTGTTTTAGATGCTGAATTCATCAGTATAGGGCTAGCATTTAATAGTGATGATCTCTTATCCTCTGCACTGGAAAATAATACAAACAAAATGATGACCTGAATAAACGCCCTGGGAGACAGATTCGTGACCACACTACTTATTGGACTGATTATTTTTATCGGTATTCATCTTTTACCTACCTTGCCCGAATTGCGACAAAAATATATCGATAAACTTGGAGAACTGCCCTACAAAGGCATATTTGCGGTGATTTCTATAGCAGGTTTTGCTCTGATTATTATGGGTAAGGCCGATGCTCCGTTTATTTCTATTTGGCAACCACCACAGTTTTTGTCACACCTGACCAAGCTTCTGATGCTGCCTGCATTTATTTTGCTTGTTGCGGCCTATATCCCTTCCAACATTAAACGTAGAGTTCGTCACCCAATGTTAGCTGGCGTAAAATTGTGGGCTTTGGGGCACCTGTTAATCAATGGTGATGCGGCTTCAATTCTGTTATTTGGTGGTTTTCTTGCCTATGCTGTAATAGATATGATTCGTGCGAACAAACGGTCAGAATGGGTCAAGCCGGAACCTAAGCCAGCCTATATGACATTTGTTGTTATAGGTGTCGGCGTGATCGCCTATGGTGCTGTCGCGATGCACCATATGCAATTGTTTGGCGTGCCGCTTTTCTAGGTACGTTACGTTTCTTTAGCGAAAGTCTTTTATAGTGTGATTTTGCGGCAAAGCTATCCCTAAGTTGAGGTGGTAAATATGGCGACGTTTGTATTCTTTGTATTCAGTCTCTTGTGTTTGGCAATGGCTGTTAATGTATTGCGTCCCCATTACTCTCATCCGAAATGGATAGTTCTTAGCTTTTTGCTGGGCTGGCTGACCGGAGAGCTGGCTTTGCACGTTATTGCATTTCAGTTGATAGTTGTCTTCCTCTTTGTTGTTTTTGGTGCGGTCGACAGTTTTATTCCAGCCGTGTCATTAGTGATATGTGTGCTTTCCTGGCTGTTTCTAAGTTACCACTATTTTTCTGGTTACAAAGCCAAAGGTCTGATGGATCAGATCGTTATTCCTCATCGTCGTAAGGAAGATAATAGCTCCTGGAGCCGTCATGAAGAGCTTGATACTTTTCGGCTGCTTTATCCCTTCTACAGTTGGACAGATCCCGGTGTGCAAAATATTAAAGACGTCGTTTACCATAAAGTTGATGGTATGAATCTGAAGCTCGATATTCGCCGAGCAAGAACGACCGCCAATTTTGCGCCGGTACTATTTCAGATTCACGGCGGTGCCTGGACTCATGGTTATGGCAGCAAAAAGGAGCAAGGTATTCCGCTTATGGTGGAAATGGCTAAACGGGGTTGGATTTGCGTAGCCATTGACTATCGGCTAAGTCCGAAGGCGACCATGCCAGAGCATATAATCGACTGCAAAAGAGCCTTGGCTTGGGTGAAGGAGCATATTAAGGAGTATGGTGGTAATCCTGACTTCATCGTAACAACAGGGGGCTCTGCCGGTGGCCATTTATGTTCTTTGCTCAGTCTGAGCGCCAATGATGAAAGTCTACAACCTGGCTTCGAAGATGTAGATACCAGTGTGCAAGGTTGTATTCCCTATTATGGTATTTACGACTTGATGAATGAGCAGAATCTGCAACTGACGGTTGGCCTGGATATCATCATGCGCAAGAATATTATCAAACAGACAAAACAAGAAAATACCGAGATATATCGTCATATGTCGCCGATCAATCACATTAATGAAGCGGCACCTCCTTTCCTCATCATTCATGGCGATAAAGATTCGCTGACGTCTCTAGGGGAAGCGCAATACTTTGCCAGTCGGCTAGATGAAGTGTCTAAGCAAAGTGTGGAGTTTGCCGAGATCGCGGGGGCGCAACACGCCTTTGATGTATTCTCTTCGCTACGCAGCGACTATGTATTATTAGGGGTTGCTGAGCGTCTTGAGCAATGGCATCGAGATTTTCTTAAGAAAAATAAAGGAAATTAAAGAAAACTCCTATTTAGCGACAAAATATGTCGCTCCGCTCCATATTATAGATCCTGTACTTACTTAGCAGCACACATTAAATGCTGCTGACCTATATCATCAGGAGATCTAATATGTTCAGAATTAACGCATTCACTCAAAAAGGCACTAAGTTTCGTTTCCGCATCAAAAGCGACAACATTCATAATGTTCGTGACACTTTAAAAGAGATTTTTGAAGGTCAGGATATGCGTTTGGTACTGGTTGAGCCAGTTTAATAGAGGAAGTATGTATTGACGCTAGAGCCAATAGTTTCATGCTTATCTCGTTTAAACTTAATGTCAGTGTTGACGCTTTATATAGTTCGCCCGTATCAAGTCGATGTTATCGATAAGGTCCTGTTTGATGATGTCGGGCGATATCACTTTGGCCTGAGGGCCTAATGACATTAACCAGTTTCTGAGTTGAACCGTGCGCTTAGTTGTAGCACTTAAGCTCCAGTCATCATCGTGAGCGTGATGTAGCTCCTGATCGTGACTGATAGGGTTGTCGTGTAAGTCTTGTATTAAATTGCTGTGTTTTCCCGTCGTAATACTCAGCTCCAGGGTGTAAGTCTGAGCGTCTTGAAAGTCGATTAAGACATCCATATTTCCTTGATCTAGATAGCTTTTTAGCT
>NZ_LWGA01000003.1:0-5281 GCF_001635235.1 Oleiphilus sp. HI0117
TCACAACTTTCTCTTCTTGCTAGTAGAAATCTTGTGTATGGCTTGTGTTTTGGACTGATGATTCTTGCTTTTGTCTACAACATGGTAATTGGCATCTCTGCTGGAGAAAGAGTTTATACTTATTACGCCTCTTACGTTTTATGTATGTCGCTATATATGATTGCCATGACCGGGTACAACCGCCTGGCGTTTCCCGATTGGGGTGGAGAGGGTAGCTTCACCAACCTGACCGCTTGCTTGCTTGCGTTTTCTGCAACAGTATTCGTTCGCGAGCTACTTGAAACTAAGACAACAATCCCCAAGCTCGATATATTATTACGCCTGTTATTGGCTGCAACTTTTTCGACCATATTTCTACTAGGGTTTATGTCTGACCAACTTGCCTACATGTGTGTAGAAACGATAGGTCTAGTCATTCCAATTATCATACTTGTCTGTGCTATCGGTGCACTAAAGCGTCACCCCCCGATGGCGAAGTTGTTTCTTCTTGCCTGGACCACTCACCTTATTACGGGCACCCTATGGGTATGGATGTGGCTTGGATACACCCCCCCATCACTAGACACCCTCAATATTTTCATTGCAGGTTCAGTGACCGAGCAACTGCTGCTAGCCATCTTGCTTGGCTATAAATACGCAAACCTGAAACAAGAAAACCGTAAGCTGGCAAGAGACGACGAAAATTATCTGGGTGAGTCAACTCAAGACCAGTTAACAGGGGTTTTTAGTCGTCAAACCCTCTACACTCAAATTGAACATACAATTAAAACTAGCGAGAACGACCTTGTTTGGATCGATATTGATATTGACAACTTTCAGAAGTTTAATGAGGCGCACGGCCTTCACGCAGGCGACCTATTGCTTAGCGAGTTTGGTCAATTGCTCCAAACAAAAGTACGTCGAGATAACCTAGCCGCAAAGCTGATCGATAAGGAAAATAGCTTCGCCTATAGAAGAGGGCTGGCAGGAAGAGTCGGTGGTGGGAAGTTTACTATACTTCTATCCAACTGCTCACTCCCCCAAGCCAGGCTCTACGTTGAAAGGTTAATGCGAGATTTCGAAGCCATCAAAATAAAGTCAAGCGATGGAAAGTGGCTAAATTCGAGCATCAGCGTCGGAGTTGTACATATTTTGCCTAATGAAGACTTTAATTCTGCCTGGAAGAGAGCAAGCAAAAAGCTACTGCTTGCGAAATCAAAAGGTAGTGCGCAGCTTTCGTTCTCCTAGACGACTAAATACTCAGCCACGGAAATAAAGCTTTTAACCGCTCCCCCTCCATTGACTGCATTAGCTCAACATTACGCTCTGGAATTTTTTCAGGGTTATCATAACTTTCTAGCGCATACTCCAAAGATTGCTCTCTAATTATGTGAAAAACCGGATAGGGAGCGCGATTTGTTAAGTTCGATTTATCATCCGGTTCGGTACCTTCAAACTGGTAATCCGGGTGAAAACTTGCCAACTGAAATACACCTTCGTAACCTTCTGAAACCAAAATTGAATTCGCATCCGACAGGCATGCTAAGTAAGAATAAAAGTCACTCAAGCCATTTGGGATAACAAGCAGAGTCGTTTCAATAGCCAGATTACTATCATTATCTAGAAACCTTAACTCTGCCAACAAGCGTTCAAGTATTGAGTCATAAGAGCTCCCAGTGTCGATCGCGATTCGGACACGTTCGTCTTCGTAGGGTTTGCGAGCAAACGGACACAAGTTAAGGCCGATTACCACTCGCTCCAGCCAAGCAACAACTTCTGACTCTACATGGCCAAGGGATAGCTCATTAGACATCTTTAAACACCTTTCCTGAAACATTTCATATTAAAGCGAGAATTTATCGGTCATCTTATCTAAGGTCGGCCCAGCAATGACGCCTCGCTCTGTAACGATATAATCGACCAAGCTCGCGGGCGTCACATCGAAGACCGGATTAAGTGCCTGTACGTTAGCCTCTGAAACTTGTTGTCCACTGAAACACTTAAGCTCATCGGAATCACGCATTTCAATCTCTATAGACGCACCGTTTTTCGATGCCATATCAACCGTACTGCTAGGCGCAACGACCATTACCTTTGCGCCATGGTACCTTGCCTGAATCGCCAAAGAGTAGGTGCCAATCTTGTTTACAACATCTCCGTTAGCTGCAATCCTGTCTGCACCAACGATAATCCATTCAACCGATTTGTTTTGGATCACCCACGAGGCCGCCGAGTCCGCATTTAAGGTAACCGGGATATCATCTCTCATGAGCTCCCAAACAGTTAATCGGGTACCTTGCATCCAAGGGCGCGTTTCATCTGCAAAGACTTCAGTGATTAAGCCATCACTCCAGGCTGAGCGTATAACCCCTAAAGCCGTTCCATAGCCACCTGTAGCCAAGCCTCCGGCATTACAATGAGTCATGACAGAGAACGGTTTTTCATGGAAGCGTTTAAACACGGAACAGGCTAAATCACCCATTTTAAAGTTGTTAGCAATATCCTCTTGATGAATTTCCTGGGCGCGGAGAAGCAGCTTTTCTAAACTAAAATCCTGCTCTTTCTGCGCTAGGAGCTCTTCCTGCATAACTTTCAGAGCCCATGCTAAATTTACCGCGGTAGGCCTAGCTTGACTCAGGAATTCAATATCCTTGTTAATACGTTCATAAAAATCGACTCCATTCATTAAGTGCTTTTTTGCGCTCAAAACAACACCGTAAGCCGCACAAATACCAATTGCAGGCGCTCCACGTACAACCATCGTCTTGATTGCCGTATAAACCTGTTCAACATCATGACAACTCATATAATCTTCAGACAAAGGTAGATTTCTCTGATCCAATAGAACCAGCGCACCATCTTGCCAATCGACCGCTTTGACGCTTAGAGACTCAAACTTATTATTCAATGACTATACTTCCTACTGTTTCATTATTTCGGTGGGACTCTATCATGCATGAGTAGTTTGCAATACCAGTTCCCTCAAACTCAATTAACACTTCTTTTCTATCGCCACCTACAACAAACACTGAAGGGTTCTGAGATAGCGGTTTAACAATAGATTCTGCATCCCCTACACTATTCCCGGAGTGCGAATGCCCTGAACCCTGCTGCGCCTTTTTCTTAGAGTGATAGAGTTCGTCAAGAACAAACATCTTGTACGCTTCTGACTGGTATAAAGCTTTCAGGTCCTTTGTAAAAACGAGCAAATGAGGCTCGTTAGTACGATTTTTAACAAGTACTCTGACCTTTGAACCAGAACTAATATTGACAGATTGCGGCCACACCCTACCAACAAGCACTTCAAGCTCGACGGTACGATCAGTCGCAGCCTGACCAAACAAGGGGTCTTTCCAGTATTCACCTAAAATATCTTCTGCCGTTACGCCGGCATTCGTAGTAAGGGTAAATAAAAGAAGCAAGGAAAGGAAAAGGTAGGGCATAATAAACTTTGGTAACATCTAAATGTTGTTCAACCTAAGCAACACAACATGGAACAAAACTACAAGTGACCTTCTTTATATGAAGTATACACCAAATGTACTAACAATTGCCGGCTCTGACTCTTCAGGCGGTGCAGGCATACAAGCAGATATCAAAACATTTACTGCCTTAAATGTCTATGGAGCATCAGTCATCACCAATGTCACAGCTCAAAACTCAAAGGGAGTTAAGGCCACCTATCCACTACCAGCGAAAGTTGTGAAGGATCAGCTACAGACAGTCATCAGCGACATAAACTTTAAAGCTATAAAGATAGGAATGCTGTATTCAAGTGAAATTATTAACGAGGTCGTAGAATGCCTTTCCAACAACACAAGTACACCTATAGTAATCGACCCAGTCCTTACTTCCAGTTCAGGCGTAATGCTTCTAGAAGAAGCCGCAAGAACAGCCCTGGTTGAGAACTTGTTTCCTTTGGCCACTCTAATAACACCCAACCTTATGGAAGCAAACTACCTGCTCCAATTTAAAGGAAAAGACACTGAAAATTTATGCACTCAGAATAAGGCCTTATTATTATCTGAGTTATTTGCATGTAGCGTTCTACTTAAAGGAGGTCATGTAAATGGCGAAATCGTTACCGACTACCTGCAGACCAATAAGGCAATGAATTCATTCTCGCACAAACGCATTGCAACAAATAATACTCATGGAACCGGATGCACACTATCTTCAGCAATCGCTGCAAACTTGGCTAAACAGCCAGACTTATTCATAGCTGTTAAAGAAGGTATATCATTTACCGAATCTTGTATCCAAAATGCTGACGGTTTACAGGTCGGTAATGGTTACGGCCCAATTAATCAGTTGCCATTTTCACAATACTAATTAAGCGATATAATTCTTTGCGGATATTTTCTGCACTATACTGCTACTAATATTACTAAGGGACTTCATAGAATGACAAAGCTAAGCATTTCGAAAAAAATTATACTAGCCTCTAGTTTAACAGTACTACTATCAGCTTGTGCCAGTAACCAAGTAGCTATATCAGAAAGCGTTCAACAAAAATCTGCCCAAGCAGCTTCACAGTCAACTTTCACACCAGAACAAGCAATTGACGAAGCAGAAGAAAAACTGCTAGTTGCGAAGAAAAAAGGCGTAGAATTCTTCTCTCCATTACATCTTAGGCAAGCAGAAGAGAGCATTGCATTAGCACGCGAGTACCTAACAGCCCCTCCCAGCGATATAAAAAATGCCTCTTTAATGTCCGCGATCGCTGCACAAAAATATATAGAAAACGCTTACGAGAATAAAAAGAAAGTTGAAGGAAATCTAAGGGAGTCCTTAAAAAATCTCGACATTCTAGAAAGTCTCAACGCCCCAGCTCTTGTACCCGACCAATATCAAGATGTCATGGAGTCGCTAAATGACATCATTCAAGAAATTGAACAGGGCAACGTTGCTGATGCTAAAAAGAGTGAAGTAGACCTTCTTGAAGACATGGCTGATACCGAAATATCGACACTAAAAGTAACACATCTTAATGAAGCTGTTTCGTTTTTCGAGCGTGCCTCGGACATCGACGCAGATGAGTACGCCGAATTGAGCTATGAAAAAGCAGAAGCTAAACTTGAAGCCTCAACAAGCTTTATTGAGAAGAATTATAGAGATAGAGAGGGGGTAAAAGCTGCAGGCATTGATGCTCTTTTGGCGACTAAAAAAGCTTACTTCGTTGCGATTGAAGCCGAACGCACGGTAAAAATGAAACCAGAAGAAGCTGAAAAGCACGTTCTTAAAGTAATGGAACTTCTCAATAACATTCACTTAGCTACATCAGGTCAAGACATTGAGCCTG
>NZ_LWGA01000004.1:0-1107 GCF_001635235.1 Oleiphilus sp. HI0117
AACCAGGTAATCTAATTCATACGACTTAAGCTCGCCAGGTCTAGCGTCTGAACTATAGCCACGCTGGTTGGGGGCAATAGCGTAGTAATCTTTGGTCGCAAGCTCATCCATAAGCTTATCCCACATAACCGCAGACTCAGGAAAGCCATGAAGTAATATAACCGGCGTATTTACCTTATCGCCACGAACATTTACCGAGAATTTCATGCCATTGGCATCGACTGTTAAATAGCCTTCAGGGTCCCACTTTGGCAGGTCACCTTTAGCAAGGCGCTTTACATACAAGAAGCTTACACTGACAACACATATCAGCAGACCCAAAACAGTTAGCGCGGCTTTTTTTCTAATTCTCATAATCAACCTATCTTAAGGAACTCATATAACCTTACCCACAAAGAACAAACACTCTGTGAGATGGACATTTATTTGGTCAGTTAGAGTAATGCCAATTCAGACTTAAAGAGAGCCACAATAATGAGAAATGAATCTTACCGGTGGGTAAATTACCTAGATTGAAGCCTTTCAATAATGCCCATCATTTTATATGTCAGGAGTGCTGCCGAAAATTCGTAAGCATGAAAGCCTTTGATTGGTGCGAACTCGGTAATATCGAAACCGATGATTTCGCATTGTTTTGCGACTGACTCAAATAAGGACAATGTTTGATACCAGCCAAGCCCACCTGGCACGGGCGTGCCTGTTGAGGGAAATACGGAAGGGTCCATGCCATCAATGTCTAGCGTAAAGAACACTTTGCTCGGGAAGTTATCAGGCAAATCTATTTTTTGGATATTTTGGGGCACTAAAATGTCCGCATCGATATGACGTACACCGTGTGCTTTGCGAGTCCGCATTTCTTCTTCGCAGTACGCGCGAATACCCAGCTGAAATAAAGGGACACCCAAATCAACGATGCGTTTCATTACGGAGGCGTGGCTATACGGGTTGCCTTCGTACGCTTCGCGCAAGTCGGCATGGGCATCGATTTGCACCACACCAAAGTCATCTATGCCAGCATCCAGAAGCCCTTTAATAATGCCATAGGTCACCGTATGTTCGCCGCCTAAGCCAATAGGGAAACCACCGCGCTCAATTATATTTGTTGTG
>NZ_LWGA01000005.1:0-766 GCF_001635235.1 Oleiphilus sp. HI0117
AGCTTCAAGGGCCGCTTTAGCCACAATTCGCAACCAAGCCTATATGCAATCGATATTGGTATGACAGTAGGAACCCAGATTAGCGCAGCGCGCGGTGGAGTCGTTATTTCGACAAAAGATGACTACGCCTCAGCTGGCGTTTCAAGCCCTTTTTTTATTGATAAAGCGAATGTCGTAAGAGTTCTTCACGATGATGGAACTTATGCGGTGTATGCACATTTACTCTTGGGCAGTATACGAGTGAAAGCTGGGGATAAAGTTAAGGCAGGTCAAATCTTGGCGCTCTCAGGGAACACGGGTTACTCCACAGGCCCACACCTACATTTTGTTATACGTAAAAATGACAAGGGGCGGAGCAAGTCTCTACCTTTCAAACTAATGCAAAAAGGAAGCCCACTTAAACCTGAGCAGGGCATGTGGTTGCTTCCAACTGGGCATTAAAATATTTACTTGATTCCTAGCTTACTTAGATCGCTGAGCTCTCGAGTTGCCATTTCTTCATTTAAGCGAGTAATCGTATATTTTGCTTGTTCTTGCTTCGCTTCTTCTTCCTTGTCTTTGAAGTAGACTTTAATTTCAAAACTATCCTGGGACTGAATAAGCGCCTCGGCTCTCACTAACTCGGTGTCTAGGCCTGGATACAAATCCAGCTTGCGCTTAACAATCTTTTTTATCTCGCCCTCTAAGCTTTTTAATGCATCCTTACTTGGGGCTGCGCCTTTCTGTTTACGTATAAAACGCTTCATTTTCAGCGCTCTATCAGCGC
>NZ_LWGA01000006.1:0-767 GCF_001635235.1 Oleiphilus sp. HI0117
ATGATGGAGAGAAGGTCAGTGGTCATAAGCCTTCGGTCAATGTATTATTCGACTCAGTCGCACAGCATTATGGGAAATATGCAGTTTCAGCTATCCTAACGGGGATGGGAAGTGATGGCGCCGAAGGTATGGAAAGAATACTTTCAGTGGGCGGTGCAACTTTTGCTCAAGATGAAGCAACGAGTGTTGTATGGGGAATGCCCGGCGCAGCTGTTAAACTTAACGCTGTGCAAAAAGTGCTCCCGATAAATAAAATTCGAGAAGCGCTACTTAAGGCTTGTGAAAGGTAGCGTTAGGAAATATCTATTTAGACAAGGGTGAGGCATAAATGTCAATCACATCAGTACTTTCAACGGATGATAACTCTCTAACTATTGCGATTAAAGGTCGCTTTGACTTTGCTTCGCATCAGAGTTTTTGTGACGCTTACGAAGGAAAAGACAACGGTGTTAGTGAATATCGCATCGATATGCGCGACGTCAGTTATCTAGACAGCTCTGCTTTGGGAATGTTGTTGTTACTTAAGGATCACGCAAAAGAAGATGTAAAAATCAGCATAGTTCACTGTTCTGATGAGGTAAAAAAGATATTCGAGATCTCTAATTTTAAACAGCTATTCGATATTCATTAAATTAAGTACCATTCTCTAAATAGCGGATATTGGCCCGATATTCGCATAATCCTCCCTAAAGCGTAGTGTAATCAAGTTAGACGACTAACTTGAGCGCCTACAATTCGCTTGTCCTAAAGCTATTTTTTCTAAGTCA
>NZ_LWGA01000007.1:0-977 GCF_001635235.1 Oleiphilus sp. HI0117
GAAGTCGTAGTGGTATTGTTCAAGCTGAAGATTTGCTTAGGCAGCTGATCTCAAAACTAGAAGAAAATCACGCAGAAGTACATCGAGTTAGCGCGCTTAAGTGGAAAACAACACTTACTGACATCATGGAAAGAGAAAAAGCCAAGCACTGCTTATTAGGGAATAATCTTGCATACCAAAGCGAAATTGAACAAGCTCTGCGCCTTCATAATAATAACATCAGCATTACACGCTACTCACAAGCTTATGAAACCCTTCGGGAAACCTTATTCCATAACATCGATATCGGCATCACCCTTGCACAGGGAGCAATAGCCGAAACCGGAACCTTATTGCTGCTGCCAAATAAAGACGAACCTAGAATGATGTCGCTTGTGCCACCAATACATCTAGTGCTACTACAAGAGGATCAAATCTACCCGGATTTATCAAGTTTGCTCAATGATGAACCTTGGGGTCAATGCGAGAAAATGCCAAGCAATGTTTTGTTTATTTCCAGCCCGTCGAAAACAGCAGATATACAACAAACACTAGCCTATGGCGCTCATGGACCCAAAAAGCTGATTGTCTTAGTTCAAGAAAACGCAGAGATATAGAGTGCTAAGGAGCAACGCTCAGCTCATCCAGAATCGATTCACTATCACCGCCTCCCGTTCTTAAACAGGGGAAAACCAATAGAATTTCGGTGCATTGCTCCGAGTCAGTGGAATAACTTATCGCCCCCCCTAAAGCGCTCATGACCCGTCGATAATAGACGGTCGCCAGATCAAGGTTAGATGAATCTTCATCCACAACTCTTAAACCTTCTAGCTGAGAACGCTGAACACCTTCTTTATAACGCAATAATAATACATTACGGCCACCCTCAACCCGACTATCAATAGTGATCTCTTCGCCTTTAGCCACGACAGAGTGATTGATGGCCGTTTTTAGTATGTTAAACAAAGCATAAATCAATAACCATTCATCACCTTTGA
>NZ_LWGA01000008.1:0-755 GCF_001635235.1 Oleiphilus sp. HI0117
GTGATATATGTGGTGATTACCTCGACAGGCTTGAGCAGCACGTAATGATTCAAACAAAAAGAAGTTAAATGAAGATGACGCCACTATCGATCTTCATAACGACAATTAAGGCTGAATTAGCTCATTATTTGTCATAGAAAACTAAAAATTCGAATTAAAGGTGAGAAGAGATGGCGAATAGCCAGCCACCGAAAGGTAATATTCCCGTTCCAAATTTGGACGGTGTTGGTTTAGAGACGCTTGCAGTACGAGCTGGGCAAATTAGAAGTCCTGAGCTTGAACACAGCGAAGCGATTTTTCCGACCTCAAGCTTTGTGTTTAATTCAGCGCAAGAAGCTGCTGCACGATTTGCAGGCGAAGAGCCTGGGAACATCTATGCGCGTTTCACCAATCCAACGGTTGCGATGTTTGAGGCGCGCTTAGCTGCCTTAGAAGGAGGCGAGCGTGGTGTTGCTGCAGCATCGGGTATGGCTGCTATTATGTCTGTTTGCTACGCTCTGTTAGAGCAGGGTGATCATGTCATTTGTTCGCGCAGTGTTTTTGGCACGACGACAGTTCTGCTAGAAAAGTTTGTAAAGAAGTTTGGTGTTGAGATTAGCTTTGTTGATCTGACTGATTACGAGCAATGGCAGACCAGCATCAAGGACAATACTAGGTTTCTATTCCTTGAATCGCCGTCGAACCCACTGTGTGAAGTAGTTGATATCGCAAGACTGGCAGAACTGGCGAGACAAGGGCGTCATTCGAAAGGCTGC
>NZ_LWGA01000009.1:0-882 GCF_001635235.1 Oleiphilus sp. HI0117
CTGACATTTTGGTAAAGTCTGTGACCTTATAGTTTGCGCTCAAGCCTGGATCAAGCTTAAACCTTCGCAGGTTATTCGAGAAAACCAGCACCCCCTTTTCAGACAGCAAGCTCATACACTGCTCTATGAGTACGACATGATCACGCTGAATATCCAGCACCCCCTGCATTCGTTTAGAATTAGAGAAGCTCGGTGGATCTAGAAAAATCAGATCAAAACTGGCTTTTTGTTCCTGTTGTGACTTTAGCCACTCAATACAATCTGCCTGAACTACTTTATTGTCACGAAGCGCTAGCCTATTGAGCGCCAGATTTCCCTCGAACCAATTCAAGTAGGTCTTTGACATATCAACGCTCAAGGTTGATTTCGCACCACCAAGTGCGGCATAAACACTCACCGCACCTGTATAACAAAATAAATTTAAAAAGCGTTTATCTCTGGCATTATCATAGACCCACTTTCTAATGGGACGATGATCGAGAAACAACCCGGTATCCAAGTAGTCCTTTAGGTTTACCTTGAATCGCGCACCACTCTCACTTACTGTAAAAAAGTCTTTTTGAGATGCTTCTTTTTCGTACTGTTTAGTACCTTTTTGTATCGAACGAACTTTTAAAGCAATTCGCTTCGTCGGTATCGTTGCACCATTAAAACTAAACTCGCTTAATACCTTAAGCCCCTCTCTTAGCCTTTCTCGGCTAGCTTTCTCATCAATAGACTTTGGCGCTTGATATTCCTGGACATGAAGCCATGTAGTTTGATCAATGCTTTGGTACATATCGACTGCGAGCGCAAATTCCGGCATATCAGCATCGTACAAGCGATAGCAGCTAATCTCATTTTTCTTAGCCCACTTACCGAGGGTCTTAAAATTCTTCTTAA
>NZ_LWGA01000010.1:0-1039 GCF_001635235.1 Oleiphilus sp. HI0117
TACTTGTAGTGCTAATTCTCGTGTAGGTGTTAATACTAAGGCTTTGGGTGACTGGCAGGAGCTTTCTTCAATGTTGTCATTAATTGGCTTAAGGGTGTTTTGAGCATCAATAAGTTTTTGAATAATGGGAAGGGCAAAGGCTGCGGTTTTGCCCGTACCGGTTTGTGCCCCAGCCATCACATCGTGGCCGGCGAGAACTTCAGGAATAGCTGCTTGTTGGATAGGCGTTGCGTCAAGGTAGCCGAGCTCAAGCAGATGAGTCAATAATTGAGGGGAAAGACCTAGGGTTTGAAAGCTCATGGATATCTCGATTATTGATAGTGGGAAAATGGCGTGCAGTGTAGCGGCTTTATCTTGAACTTGATATATGACACCGCTAGGCTGTTTAATTCCGGGCTTTACTTGATCTGTCATGAAATCTATACGCCAACAGCTATTGATCATTTCATTAGCGTGCAGATTTACCTACAATGCAGCCATTCCTAATATTGAGATTTAGTTATGAAAGTATGTGGTGTTGAATTAAAGGGTAGTGATGCGATTATTTGTCTCTTGTCCATGGATGATGAGATATTCGATATCCCTGACTGTCGCGTAAGAAAAGTGACGCTAGAGAAGAGCCATAGTCTAAAGTACTTTCAGGCTACGTTTGCCAAACTGATGACAGACTATCAAATAGATACCGTAATTATTCGAGAGAGACCGACAAAAGGTAAGTTTGCCGGTGGTGCGATTGGTTTCAAAATGGAGGCTGCAATTGAACTGATTGATGGAGTCGATGTTCGCTTGATAACCCCAGTTGATATCAAAGCAGCTGTTAAGAAAAACCCTATCCCGGTACCTTTTGAAGAAACAGGCCTGAAAGTGATGCAAGAAGCCGCATTTACTACAGCTTATGCCTACCTTATGCGTAGACATTATGGTGTGGATGCAGAACAGGAGTAACGGCCAGGCTTACTTCGACAGTCTTGTATGTTTTATAGTCAATTTGTCTCGACTTTCTAGCCCCAAGTCTTTATAGTTCGCGCCCCTTTGTGCT
>NZ_LWGA01000011.1:0-1085 GCF_001635235.1 Oleiphilus sp. HI0117
ATCCAGCAAGCCGACCACCACATCTACTGGTGTAACCTCAGTAGTAACCTGGTTCCAGTCAAGGCCGACACAAACCTGACTTGTTTCAAGGGCATTGCTTAATTCAGCGAACTGATAAATGCTGTGGTGATACCACCTGCGGTAGCGCTTGCCTGAGCTGGCATCCAAATCGTCTTCGGATACATCTGATGAGAAGTCAAATAGAGACGGTACGGGGTCAGGCACGACTTCGCCATTTTCAAAATGGATCACTGCGCAGCCTTGGCTCATCGCTATTGTCGTCGCTAGCAGGGTGGCACTTAGTAATTTATTTAGCTGTTTCATGAATCGTCATTCTCCAGTTCACACCAGACTTTCGCAGTTCTGGGGAGGTATAAGCCTAGATAAGGTGGCAAATAGCACATCTGTTGCCGAGTATTTGCTTTGCATTTGTTTTACGGGTTGTTGGCGACAAATTTTGGTGACGTCAATGTGATGCTCGCCGATAAAGCCCCATAAAAAGAAATGTTTGGATTCTTCATAATGAGGGCGGTATCTGAAGTCAGAGGGGCCGCTTTCGGTAATGGTGACCGCAGCGCAGCCTCCCAAGCTAATTGCAAGAAATAAGACAAAGAGGGTAGAAATTTTGCTCATTGCGCATCCATGTATCAAACAGTCTATTATTCTGGGGAATTATAGCGAGTTTTGCGAGACTTCAGGCGAACCAGTATGCAAAAAAATGAAGTACCTGCGATAAAAGTTATACGAGGCCTGCTAAGAGGCGCCCGTATAAGCTAATGAGGCCAACTGTATTACTTGCTTAACTTCTCTTGCTGCGCTTTGATTGCTGCTTGCTTTTCAAGTTTACGTCGAGCAATCGTCTCGCTGACATCGCCACCAATGTGTTTCTCATGGCGCAGCTTAGCGAGTTCTATTTGCTTCTGTCGTTCAGCGAAGCGGGCTTTTTGTGCTTCGGTGTGCATGTCGTGACACCTTGGGCAGCTAACGCCCTCAACATAAAGCTCGCTAGATTTATCTTCTTCTGTAATTGGAAGACGACATGCATTACATTGATCGTAACGACCTTTCTCCAGTTGGTGATTGAC
>NZ_LWGA01000012.1:0-1083 GCF_001635235.1 Oleiphilus sp. HI0117
CGCGATATGCCCCCATTCCCCCTCCCTGCCGAATAAAAGGTTCACGACAACTCCATTTCAAAATTTGCTATACCAAAAGTAAATTTCTTGTCTGCGAACATAAATAGTTCCGATATCTTCATAGACCTAGGCAATAAAGTTTAATGGTCTAATATAGTAAGTGTGTTAAGATTCCGCTTTGTATTCATTACTCCCAAAAGGCCTGGCAAAATGACTCAGAATAACAAGATAAACATACTTGATGCCTCTTGGTTGGCATTGGATACCGAAGAGACGCCAATGCATGTTGGCAATCTGCAAATTTTATCTCTCCCCAAAGATGCTCCTGCTAATTTTTTACGCGACGATGTTCATCGCATGAAATCGGCTGGAGATATTGTTTCCCCCTGGAACAAAAAGCTCGCGAAGCCTAGCTTACTGGGCCGCTTACTCGCACCGTCTTGGGTTATCGATAAGAACATAGACCTAGATTATCACGTACGTCATTCGGCTCTACCCAAACCAGGCGGTGAACGAGAGTTGGGTATACTTGTATCGAGATTACACTCCAACCGTATGGACTTTAAACGCCCTCTATGGGAGTGCCATGTCATCGAAGGTCTGGAAAATAATCGCTTTGCCATCTACACCAAAATGCACCACTCCTTAATTGATGGCATAAGCGGTGTACGTTTATTGCAACGCACACTAAGCGAGTCTCCAGACGATATCGATACAAGACCGCCTTGGTCTATTGGTACGCCAAAGAAAATTAAAAGCGGCGAACACATTGCGACTTGGCAAGGCGCGCTTGATCAAGCTATCGACGCAATCAAAGAACAAGCCTCGAACACCCCGCAGTTAGTGGGTGCGTTGGCAAAACTGGTCAGTTCATCCGTTCAGGATAGAGTTAAACTTTCTGCTCCGTTTACTGGTCCTAATTCAACCATTAACACCCGGGTGCAAGCCGCTCGCCGCTTTGCTACACAGCAATATTCTTTAGACAGAATTAAGAAACTGGCAGCAGAGGCGGATGCCTCGTTAAACGATATTGTGCTTTATTTATGTGGCACCTCGTTGAGGCAGTTCCTATTAGAAAAAGGA
>NZ_LWGA01000013.1:0-1580 GCF_001635235.1 Oleiphilus sp. HI0117
CTGGTTCATTACATTACCGCGAGTTAGCTCTTTAAGCTTCTCGTAAGGTTGTTCAACCTTATAGCGACGCATAACGGTTTGAATCGGCTCAGCCATGATTTCCCATGCGTTGTCGAGGTCTTGAGCTAAACGCTCCGGGTTAATTTGAAGCTTGTTTAGACCCTTTAGCGTGGACTGGTAAGCAATGATGCTGTGCGCCAGGCCGACGCCTAGGTTACGAAGAACCGTAGAATCTGTCAGGTCACGCTGCCAGCGAGAGATAGGTAGCTTTTCTGCCAAGTGGCCTAATATAGCGTTTGCCAGGCCTAAGTTGCCTTCAGAGTTTTCAAAGTCGATAGGGTTAACTTTATGAGGCATCGTGGAAGAGCCAACTTCACCAGCAATTGTTTTCTGCTTGAAGAAAGCCATTGAAATGTAAGCCCAAATGTCGCGGTCTAGGTCGATTAGAATCGTGTTGAAGCGGGCAATTGCGTCAAACAATTCTGCAATATAATCGTGGGGCTCAATCTGTGTTGTATACGGGTTGAACTGTAGTCCTAGGCTCTCGATGAATGTTTTAGCATTTTCAGCCCAGTCAACATCAGGGTAGGCAGATAGGTGAGCATTGTAGTTACCTACAGCGCCATTAATTTTGCCCAGGATTTCAACTTTCTCGATTTGAGCCAACTGGCGGCGTAAACGAGCAACAACATTTGCAAATTCTTTACCCATTGTAGAAGGCGAGGCTGTTTGACCGTGGGTACGTGAAAGCATCGGGATTTCAGCGTACTCAAGTGCCAGTTCTTCCATTTTGTTTACAACTTCTTTCATTGACGGTAAAACACTCTTCTGCATGCCATTAGTAAGCATTAAACCGTGAGATAGGTTGTTGATGTCTTCCGAAGTACAAGCAAAGTGAACGAACTCGGAATCGGCTTCTAATTCAGGGAAGTCGCCTTTTGCTGCAGAGAACTTTTCTTTTAGGAGATATTCAACTGCTTTTACGTCGTGATTTGTAGTGCGTTCAATTTCTTTAACGCGCTCTGCGTCTTCTACAGAGAAGTTACTTACGATATCGTCTAGGAACTTGTTGGCGTCAGCAGAGAAGGCTTTTAATTCTTCAATTTGAGGGTGGGCTGCCAAGGTTTGCAACCAACGAATTTCAACCTCTACGCGGAATTTAATAAGTCCAAACTCGCTGAAGATATCCCTAAGGTCAGTGACTTTTGAGCCGTAACGGCCATCGATAGGTGAAACTGCGGTTAAAGATGAAAGTTGCATTCGTAATCTCTTTCTCTGCTGCTTAAAAAATGGGCGGCAATGATACTACAAATGTGACCTGAGTTGCACTTTTTGTCACGGATACATGAGGGTGCGGTCTATTGCTTATGTTTTGTGGCTTGCTCGGAAATTGATTTATTTTTGATCGCTAATGGTAATGGTGGCTCAATGATGTACGACATTTCTTTGGGCAGCTGATAGCTATTGCTTTCGACGCGTCTACGCATTTTTTCTAGTGTGCCTAACGGTTGGTCAACAACGAAGCTGTTGGCGAGCCATGCCGGTAGGTCTCCGCTAGGATCAGCATGCGTTTCATATTC
>NZ_LWGA01000014.1:0-7135 GCF_001635235.1 Oleiphilus sp. HI0117
ATTGCAATAGAGGTGTTATGACGGGAGAATTATCTGCTGAGGAGCCCCTCGTTGGTCGGCAGGGGGCTCCATGCCCAAATATCAAAAGTTGAATTGTTGTAGTGTTTGTTTAGAATGCTGGCATGACTAAACCCTTGCGTGCTTTATTTCACTACTTCCTGGCCCTTACGATGCTCTTTGCATCGAGCTTTGCCATGTTTCATGCAAGTGAACATCTTCGTTTGGATAATCCCGCGAAGCACGTGGAGAGCAGCTTTGCACCTTACCTGCTAAGTCATGACGATCATGTTCATCATCAGCATTCCAGTGGTTCTCAAGACCATGAGGAGCTTGCTACTGAGCATGCATTTGAGTCTTTGTGTGAAGCTTGTCTGATTGTTTCTTCCCTTACTGGCTGTGTACCGAGTGATGTCTTTTCCGGTTTAGTCTCTGTAGGCCTTAGCTATAAACGGCCCGGTCAGCAGGATGAATCAAACCATACACACCTTAGCTTTCTCGCTAGAGCGCCACCTTTTAAGGCTTAGTTTTTATTTCTAAAGTCTTATTATTTTATTGTGCGTCAGCACAGCGTTTTAATGTGGAGTTATGTATGAAGAACTACCTGGTTCAGTGTTTATTTGTTTGTTTAGTTATTTCCCTTTCTAGTCGTGTAGCGATTGCCTTTGAAGAAGAGCATGAAGCCCATGAACATGGTCATGCAACATTGACGGTGGTTCAGGAAAAGGACGAGTTGCAGATGGTGTTTAAGTCACCTGCGATGAATATTGTTGGTTTTGAACACCAGCCTAATACCGCTGAACAGAAGGCAAAAGTCGAAGCAGCTGAGGGCATTCTTAAAGATGCTAAGCGCTTATTTCAATTGAGCTCGAGTGCTGGTTGCGAATTGGAGCATGTAACGGTTTCTTCTGCGCTATTGTCAGGAGCGCATAAGGGGCATGATGACGAGCATCATGAGGACCACGATGACGAGCATCACGATGAACATGATGATCACCACGAAGCATCACATAGTGAGTTTGAAGCTGAGTATCATTTCGAGTGTAAAAATATCGCGGCACTGAAAGATGTAAAGGTTAGCTTGTTTGAACTCTTCAATTCTCTTCAGGAGGTTGAAGCACAGGTTATTTCAAGCGCAGGTCAGAGCTTACAGGAGCTTGATCACCGTAAAACGAGTATTACGTTCTAATATGGATGCTAAACAAGTACTGTTGAAAGTAGACAACTTACGCTTCCGCTGGCCTTCGGGCCAGCGGGATGTTCTCGATATCCCCAAGTTTGAAGTGCTTAGTGGCGAAGGTGTCTTTATTAAAGGGGAGAGTGGTACAGGGAAGACGACCTTGTTAAGCCTTATAGGTGGGATCAACCTACCTGATGCGGGTTGTATCGAGGTTTTGGGGACGGATATTAGCAAGCTGCGTCAGAGCCGGCGAGACCACTTCAGAGCTGATCATATAGGCTTTATCTTTCAGCTTTTTAACCTGATTCCTTATTTGTCGGTAATTGAAAATATCACACTGGCATGTAAATTTTCTAAGTTGCGTACTCAACGAGTATTAGCAAAGTCGGGCAGCCTGGAAGAGGAAGCTTATCGCTTGTTATCGCAGCTTCAGCTAAATGATCGCTCCATGCTGACACGAAAAGTATCTGATTTGAGCGTTGGCCAACAGCAGCGTGTCGCCGCCGCCCGGGCCTTGATTGGCTCGCCGGAACTCATTATTGCCGATGAGCCGACCTCTGCATTGGATGCCGATACACGTGAACACTTTATTCAGTTACTACTAGAAGAGTGTAAGCAAAGTGGTGCGACCATATTGTTTGTTAGCCACGATGCTGGCCTGGAAGCCGCTTTTGATCGCAGTATTCAGTTAGGCGAACTCAACCGCGCTTGCGAACAGTCTTCAAATAAAGGGCAGGAGGCCGTGTTATGAATTGGGCACTGCTGATGAAGCTAACGCTGAAAAGTATCCTCAACCGGAAATTTACCAGTGGCTTAACCTTGTTTAGTATTTGTATCAGCGTTTTTCTATTACTGAGTGTCGATACGGTGCGTAAAGAGGCTAAGCATAGTTTTACCAATACGATTTCAGGCACAGACTTATTAGTCGGCGCGAGAAGTGGTTCGGTGCAGTTGTTATTGTATTCCGTTTTTTGTATTGGCAATGCAACCAACAATATCGGCTGGGATAGTTATCAAAAAATCTCTTCACACAAGTCGGTTGCCTGGGCTATTCCAATTTCACTTGGGGACTCTCACAAAGGCTATAGAGTGATGGGCACCACGCAGGATTATTTCAAACACTACCGCTTTGCTGATGACAGAGGGCTGGACTTCGAGCAAGGGAAGCACTTTGACGGGGTTTATGATGCGGTGATTGGTGCTGAGATTGCGGAAAGCTTAGGCTATAAAATTGGTGATCAGCTGACCTTGGCGCACGGTGTTAACGATACCGGGTTCTCCCGGCATGATGATAAACCTTTTATACTAACTGGCATACTTGCCCGCACAGGCACGCCTGTTGATCGAACGATTCATGTTAGTTTGGAAGGTATTGAAGCATTACATATTGATTGGCAGTCGGGTACACAATCTCGGAACAAGGTCACTGCAGAACAAACGCTAGAAATGGATCTTCAACCAAAACAAATCACGGCATTTATGCTGGGCTTAAAGTCGAAAATGGAAATTTTCCGTATCCAGCGAGCGATAAACAAATACAAAAAAGAACCCTTATTAGCTGTATTGCCAGGCCTTGCTTTGGGGGAATTGTGGCAGTTAATTGGTGTGGCCGAAAAGGCTTTGCTGATTATTGCAGTCTTCGTTTTATTGAATAGCTTCGTTGGCTTATTAACGGGTATTCTTAGCAGTTTAAATGAACGTCGGCGCGAAATTGCGATTCTCCGTTCTTTAGGTTGCCGGCCGAACCAGATATTTGTACTGCTGGCCTCAGAGTCCTTGCTGTTTGCAGTGCTTGGGTGTGCGCTAGGGTTGGCGGTATTTTTCGGTGCTGTATTGATGAGTCAATCCTTATTGCAAGGCTATGGCTTAACGATATCGCTGACTAGCTTCGGTTCTGAGCAGCTTGCCTTGGTGGCAGCGGTCGTCGGTATGAGTTTGTTAATCGGCTGTATACCGGGCTATCGAGCCTATAAACAATCTTTAGCTGACGGCATGTCGATCAAACTTTAGGAGAAAGTAAATGAAGCTACTAAGAGTGCTTTTAGTTGTGTTGCTTGTTGTCTCTCCGCTTGCTTTTGCAATAGGGAAAGACACGTATAAAGAGATATCCTGGGATGATTTAATGCCCGAAGGTTGGGAGCCTCCGGTGCCACAAGAGCAGGAGTTTTTCGAAGGAGAGTCTTTCGAAAGCGGCGCCTTTGAAGGTGAGTCATTCGAGGGGCAGGCTTACGATGGGGACCTAAACCCAATACCTGCTCAGGTTCAGGAGCCTGCACCAGTCGTGAAATCTCTTGATCAACAGAAACTCAAGATTCCGGGTTATATTATTCCTCTCAAATTCACCGCTGACTCGGTGTCGGAATTCTTGCTGGTACCCTATGTAGGAGCTTGCATTCATGTACCGCCGCCTCCTGAAAATCAGATCGTTTATGTGACTTTAAAAGAGCCCTTAATGACTAGTGAATTTTGGACGCCTGTCTGGGTAAGTGGGGTAATGAAGGCGAAGTTGTCGATGACTGAATTTGCGACTGCGGGCTACCACATGACTGATGCCATCACCGAGGTTTATGAGTATTAAATAGATATTTAGGCCCAGAGTAAGAACGCCAGTTTTTACTCCGGGCGGTATGGCACTTACTTAAACTGAATTTCACTTTTTTACAGTGGGTGCCTAGAAAAACATTATTCCTCTGTGCAGCAAAGCGCTCTGTGCCCTCTGTGGTTAAGGGCCTTAATCTTGAAGATCAAGACACCAAAAATGAATCCACCACAAAGGACACAGAGCGGCCGATGGTCTGCACGGAGAAAACCAAAAGAAGGGCCCTTAAATGAATGGCTCTTATTTAATCTGAATTGCACCCTATAGATAAACATGTATTCAGATTGAAAATATGCTTAAGCAAGTGCCGTTCTACTCTGACTCCAAATAAACTGACACAAAATTGTCACATTTAGTTGAGAGACTCACCTTCTCTTTTGAACTAGGTGACCCTCTTGTTTTCAGATCGACGAATTCGTACATCGTTAATCGCTATTGTTGCAGACTTGATATTAACGGCCATCAAGTTAGTAACATCGTGGATAACAGGCAGTACAGCGCTACTTGCTGACGCTTATCACTCCCTGTCTGATATTTTGGTCTCGCTTACCTTACTTTGTGGCATCTGTATTCGCGTTTCTGTCGAGAAAGGGCGCTTATCCATTTCTGAAGAAAAAGCGCATCAGCTGGAATCTATTCTGGCGATCATAATGTCCTGCTTGATTCTTTACGTTCCGGTAGAAATTATTCAGGAAATAAAATCCCAAGAGGCAGAAGATTTACAACATTTATGGGTTGGCATCGTAGGTATATTGTTATGTATAGCGATTGCTTGGTTAATGTCTCGTTTAAAAACCTGGGTAGGTAAAGAAACTAAATCCATGGCTCTGGTGGCGGATGGTTATCATAGTCAACTCGATGTATTTTCTTCAATTGCGGTCTTGCTTTCATTGATAGGTACAATGATAGGTATCTACCTCGATGAGATTGTCGCAGTGATTATTGCTGTGATGGTTACGATAGCCGGCCTTGAGCTTTTGATTTCGGGTATTAAGAGTTTGCTTACCGGTGCAGAGCTGAAGCAAGTATCGTTGATGGATAAACTGATGGATATGCCGTCGGTTCAGCACCTCCAGCATCATTCTAAACAGCTTAGAAAACCTGCAAACCTGGCGATATTTGCTGCATTGCTGGGCACTGCTTATTTACTCAGTGGCTTTCGTATCGTACCTCACGGGCACGTTGCTTATGGCCACCTCCTGCATCATTTTGATAATGAGCACTTGTCTCCAGGTTTATACTATAAGGCTCCTTGGCCGCTTGGAGGGCTAGTCATTCTTCAAGACAGTAATATCTTGAGTGTTGATACCGATAGTGCCCGTAAGAATATAGAGCAAGAAAGTTCTGTTGCCAGCGGTCTGTGGCAAAACAAAATTGATGGAAAAAGTCCTCAGGTGAAAGGCGAAGGAGAGTTCTTCCTAAGCCGTGATGAAAACCTGGTCGATATTAATCTAAAGCTGCACTTCTCGCTGGAACCTTACCATCAGTTGTTGCTCGATCCGGCAGTTCAAAAGGATATTCTTGGCGGCTATGCAGAATCTGCTTTGCTTACGCTTGCGGCAGAGAACGAGTACCTGACTTTACTTAATGGGCCGAGAAAGCCTTTAGAGAGTCGACTAAATAAGCTGATACGTGAAGACCTATCTGCTTCCGGTTTGGAACTTCGTTACATTCGCTCTCATATCCAATCTATTAAAGCTCCTCCTAGTGTCGTCGATTCGCACTGGAAAAGATTCAATGCTTATCAAAAGATGCTAAAGGCTAAATTGAGTGCTGACTCCAAAAGCCAGGAAGATTTGGCGAATGCCAATGCAAAAGCCTTAGGAGAAGTTAATCGTGCTCAAGCAACGAAGACAGAACAAATAGAGCGTGCCGAGGGAGATATCAATCGATACTTGCCTTTGCAAAGTTTATTTCAGAACCAAACCGAAGCGCTTCATTATCAGAGCCGTCAAAATAACTTGGCAAAACAAGTTAAGGGTAAACAACTTACAGTGATAGACCCAAAGATTTCCAATCAGCAGCTTCGATTATGGTTACCGCAAAACGATCGTCGCTAACTTTCTAATACATGAGGTTAAGAGTGTGAAAAGAATTTCCTGGATTCTTGGAGTCCTGATAATCATGGTCTACCTGCTGACGACTTGTCTGGTAGTGGTGAAAGAAAATGAAGCTGCCGTCATTATGCAGTTTGGGAAACCTGTTCGCACCATCACTCAAGCAGGGCTAACGGTTAAATTGCCTGCGCCTATTCAGACCAAGGTATTTATGGATAAGCGAATGCAGTTACTTAAGCTACCTGCATCTGAATATGTGACAAGCGATCGTCGAAATTTAGTGATTCAGAGCTTCGCTTTATGGCGAATTTCAAAGCCTGAGCTTTTTCTGGGTAGTTTGCGTAATCTCGAAGTCGCCCAATCGAGGCTGACCGATCTGGTGACGTCTAATATCGGTGCTGCAATAGGTCATGCGACCTTGAGTGGCATATTCTCTACAAGGCCTGACAAATCCAGTTTGCGAAGCATATTTGAGGAAATTACTGCAAATAGTGCTCCGGTTGCCTTACAGGATTACGGTATTGAAGTGCTTGCTATTCGCCCGAACCGTTTTGGTTTCCCTAGGCAAAATGTTCAGGCTATCTATGACCGTATGATTGCAGAGCAAAAACGTATTGCTGCTCGCTATCGTGCCGAAGGTACTGAAGAGGCTGAAAAAATTAAGGCTGAATCTGAACGAGAGGTACGTGAGCTTTTGGCTAAAGCGCATCGAGAGTCGCAAACCATGTTGGGTGAAGGGGAAGCCAGAGCAACCGAAATATTTACCGAGGCTTATGCCCAAGACCCCGAATACTATCAGTTTCGAAAAAGCATGGATTTATACAAAGACATGATGGGCAACGATACGACCTTGGTTCTATCTAGTGAGTCACCACTCGTCCAGCGCTTGTTGGAGAGCCCCGGAGCGTCAGATGCATATGCTAAGTGATTTAAGAAATATACTCGCATCAAATAAGCATGTCTTGTGGGTGATCTTTTTAGGGCTCTTGCCGTTGATATATCTCTTAAGTGGCTTTTACTCTGTAGGGCCTGAGCAGCGTGGAATATTATTGCGATTCGGAAAGATAGTCGACGATCAGGTCTTGCCTGGCATGCATTATCATTTACCTTGGCCCATGGAGACGGTAGAGAAGATACAGGCGACTTCGGTACGCTCAATGGAACTGAACATGGTGGAGGAAACATCGGCGCCAATTCAGCGGGAACTGACAACGGGTGATCAGAACTTATTGGAGGTCAGTCTGATACTTCAATATACCATAGAGGAGCCTGGCATCTTTCGTACGCAGGCGCTCGACCCTG
>NZ_LWGA01000015.1:0-1708 GCF_001635235.1 Oleiphilus sp. HI0117
ATAGCGACCGTCATAGGAGATATATGTTTGAGTTTACGCAAGGCTTTTTTAGATTGCTCTACCCCAACCGATTTAACCGGGTGAACAGTAACCAGAATGTTGTCTTTAACAATGAGTCCAATCGACTGATGTTGGAAAGATATATCATCTTCAATGGCACGAATTCCGCGATACAAAATAAATAAGTGCTCGTCAAAAAACTCGATTTTTGACGGGTGGCTCTTTCGCAGGGTATCTTCAATAGCAAGGTGGTCAATATTTAGCTCTGTGAGCAAACGTTTAATTATTTCATGATCTTCGGTCGTAAGATCAATCCACAGCTTTTGGCTCGTGAGTAAGTCGCCGGAAATTAGATCATCAATCGACATTGCTTCGAGCTCTTGACTCTTACCATCGTCAGAGAGCTGGATAATACTTAACATGTCATAACCCTCTATATCTCTATTATTTCTGGCACTTCAATCTCTGGAGCGTCTTCTACAGGCATTTCAAGCGCCCTAATAACATTGAGAATGTTTTCTATCTCGTTCGTATGAATGTTCTCTCGATGATGGCACGCAAAGATTTGTCTAGCAATGACCGGCGCATCGGCAACTTGATAAAGGCTTTTGTCGATATAGGGTTCAATTAAACGGTATGGTAAATAGGCACTGCCGCCAAATTCAAGCATAAATTCAAGCGCTATTCGTGAAAGCGTAGTATGAAGAATAGGTGATATATTATCTGAAAACACCTGAGTAAAACTCATTTGAAACGACAAACCCCAATCAATGGCAATATAACGTTGCTGGACTGCCTCCTCTGCTGTTGCGTCAGCATTCGTGCTAACCAAAATCAGTTCGGCGGGGGTTATGGGTATAGATACCAAGTCATTGAGTTTCGCTGGTTCATAAATAAGCGCCACATCCAATGTACGTTCCATTAGGTGCCGGGTTAAGATATCTGGATTGTGCGCTTCCGTCCTCAATGCCATTTCTGGAAAATCGCGATGAAGTCGGTGCAATGTGTCTTGCAGCACCAGGTCCCAAAGACCTGTTGTGGCACCGAGAGAAATTACGTGTTTTTGTTTCTTTCGTAGCGATACATCTTGGCGAGCTCTTTCCCATGCAATGATAATTGTTTCGGCATGATTAATAAGGCGCTCACCTGTCACCGTTAATTGTAAGTTATTCCTAAAGCGAGTAAAAAGCTTCGCACCTAATACATTTTCCAATTGTTTGATACGAGCACTGACCGCTGCTTGGGTAAGGTATAAGTTTTCAGCCGCTTTACCAAAGTGACGCGTATTCTTTACTTCCAAAAATGTACGTAATAACTCAATGTCCATGATGTCGCCTATGTTAAGGCCAGCGAGCTAACCTATTTATGCCAATAGTCCTTAAATATAGTACTAAAGAGACAATTAAGTCTAACCCTATCACCTAAAGGAGAACTATCACAAATTAAGGCCAGGTATGCATCGCGACCATCACCCTGGCAGGGCGGTTCATAAGGTATAGAGTCACACATTTTTCGTGCTAAATTTGACAACAAAAAGCATAATTCAGAGGTATTTGATATCTCGGCTTTCCCAGCCAAGTCACTTAGCGAAACATACTCGCGACCTGCTTTAAAAAGTTCACAGATAATGTCGTTCGTTTTGCGGCTTTCAATTGGAAGGGTCTCACAAATTGCGCGATACCATGCTGTTAGGTCAGGCATGCTATTT
>NZ_LWGA01000016.1:0-907 GCF_001635235.1 Oleiphilus sp. HI0117
AGCCATATAAAAGGGAGGCTTAGGAAGGATGTTACCGAATTAGATGCATTTTTTGCCTGTTTTCCAGGTGGGTCTATTACGGGAGCTCCTAAAATTAGGTCAATGGAAATTATTAATGAGTTAGAAGGCTCCGGCAGAGACGCCTATTGCGGTTCAATTTTTTATCTAAATGGAAATGGAAATTTTGACAGTAATATACTTATTCGAACCATTGTGCATTCGGGAAATAAATTACATTGCTGGGGCGGCGGCGGAATCGTTCACGACTCAAACTGTAAAGAAGAGTATCTAGAAAGTTTAACTAAGGTCAGTAATTTAACGGGAATTTCGGAATAAGCATATAGAGCCTTCCTTATATAGAGCTAATCGTCCTGTTTTACTGACTCATCTTCGGTGCCGACTAGCTCTAATTGTGCATTTAATTCTTTGGAAATTAGCTCAATATCTCGAATTTCGGCCAAGGTTGGCAGGTCATCAAGGCTGCTTAGGTTGAAATAGGAAAGAAAATGCTTGGTCGTTGCATAAATTGCTGGTCGACCGGGAACCTCGCGATGACCCACAACTCGCACCCAATTTCTTTCTAGCAGGGTCTTCATTATGGTAGAGCTGACTGCAACCCCCCGAACTTCTTCAATATCGCCACGCGTAATCGGTTGGCGATAGGCAATCAAGGCCAATGTTTCCAAAAGTGCTCTGGAATACTTTTGAGGTCGTTCTTCCCATAAACGCTGTACCCACTCGCTCATTGAAGGCCGGGACTGAAAGCGATAAGCGCCAGAAAACTCAACCAACTCAACACCACGACCTTTGTAGTCTTCCTCAATTTCTTGCAATACGGAGCGAAACACTGCCCTGGTAGGCGTAAGGTCAGGTTCCAATAAAGCTTGAATCGCATCGATAGACAAAG
>NZ_LWGA01000017.1:0-886 GCF_001635235.1 Oleiphilus sp. HI0117
ATCAGCTTATTGCTCAAACCCGGCAAGCCGCCTAGCCTAGGCCTAAGTTTACCCTTATTCGTAATCTTGCTGATTACAAGCTGGCAAACACAAGTTATCGATTGGCGAACTGCTGCTTTCCTTGTTTTCGCCACGCTGATCATTAGTCAGGTTCAATCAAAGCATTTACCAATAAAAACCTTCGCCTGGATATTTTTAAGCCTTGTGCCCTTGATGCTAGCCTTACACCTTGTTCCCGGCTTTACTAAAACCACGGTCTTCGGCCCGGCCTTACTTGGTAACTCAAGCATTCCTTACACCCTAAGTGCTCACCTTGATAAAGCCTTGGGCGCAGTATTCATCTTATTTTGCTTTCGCTACTGGGTCAGCAATAGGAGCCCTTCAAACCTGAAGAACGAAACCAACATAAAGCCCGAGCTATTCGCCAAGGTCGGCTTCGCTATGTTTGGGATTTTTCTGATCGGCTACATTTTGGGCGTCAATACAGATTTTAAATTCGGCCAGCTGACTTTCGCCTTTATTTTTATTAATCTGTTTGTGACCTGCATCGCTGAAGAAGCGTTCTTCAGGCTAATCATTCAGCGCTTTATATTCCTAAAATCGTCTACAGCCAGCGCCGCCATTATTGGCTCATCCCTTCTGTTCACTCTTGCTCACTTCCATACAGGGCCCGGGGCGATAGAGAGGCTCAGCCTAATCTTTGCCGCGGGTTTACTCTACGCATGGAGTTACCAGCGAAGCAATTCTCTGCTACTTGCTATCCTGCTTCACTTTAGCATTAACCTGATTCACTTTAGCTTCTTCGTTTATCCTGCCTCTTTTACTCATTGATGACTAAGCACGCACTAAATTCTATTGGCAATAAGGCCACTTTCTTTCGAAAGCA
>NZ_LWGA01000018.1:0-965 GCF_001635235.1 Oleiphilus sp. HI0117
GACTTTAGTTCAAAGCTTGCGCTTACCTGGCCTGGTGCACCTAAGGACTTTTCGCTAGGTAAACTATCAGGCTCTCTGTCACTGATACTCGAAGATGGATTTCTGCAAACTGACGATGAAAAAACAGGTGCTTTACGTCTGTTCGGCATCTTGAACGCTGAAGCGATAATGCGTCGTTTAAAGCTGGATTTCTCCGACCTGTATAAAAGTGGGGTCGGCTTCGACTCTTTTACGATGAACTCAAGTATAGATCAGGGCTTACTTACACTCTCTAAACCCTTGGTCATTGATGGGCCGGCAGGGAAGTACACCATAAACGGAAGTAGTGACTTAGCGAGTAAGGCGCTGGACCTGGACATGCTTATTGAGCTGCCTTTTTCGCAGAATGTGCCTTTGGCAGCTCTCGTTCTTGGTGCTCCTCAAATTGGAGGTTTAGTTTGGCTTGCAGACAAATTGCTTGGTGAACCCTTAAGTGCTTTAACTACTTCCCGATACGATATTACGGGTACGTGGCAAAAGCCTATAGTGGAATTAAAAGAGGCGGTAAACGCGAGCAAGAAAAAACGTAAGACGACTCAAACGCCTCAGCGAGTAACGCCACCAATAGAAGAGAGTGATGCGGGTGCAGAAAGCAATTTGGCACCGAATTAAAATACTACGACATCAATCAATTATATAAGGTAACGCCGTGGTTCGAGTTGCATGCATTCAAACGGTCAGTACTGATGAGCCAGAAGAAAATTTCAAGCTGGCGATGGAGGTACTCGAGCGTGAATTTTCTGGTTCTGATTGTGAGCTAGTTGTTTTCCCTGAAAACTTTCTTTATTTCGGCAGCGCACTAAATTCCCAGCTTCAGGAAAAGTTCGAAGGATATTTGGAAGCCTTTCGTCAATTTGCCAAAAATAATTCTATCAACCTGGTTTTGGGTAGTTTGCCGTTCCCCGCTTCGCTCTCACTTAGTTCAC
>NZ_LWGA01000019.1:0-1198 GCF_001635235.1 Oleiphilus sp. HI0117
TAGGCGGTAGGGAATGTTTACTTTTTGTGACTCTTTATGTATGAGGTTTGTATTTAAGATTTAATAGAGTATACTGCAGGCAGCCTAGAAAGCCCGGCTATTTTTTTATGTTCTGTGTTTAGACTTGCTAGTAATAGTGTTCAACCCGGTAAGCATAAGTTATATCCAGTTTTTCGGCGATTTTATGTTTTAGTTTTTTAGTCAGGATATGATTATGTCAGATAGAGTTACTGGTAAAGTTAAGTTTTTCAACGAATCTAAAGGTTTTGGTTTCATCGAGCAGGAAAATGGCCCAGACGTGTTTGTACACTTCAGCGCTATTCAATCTGATGGCTTCAAGACTCTTGCTGAAGGTCAGACTGTAGAATTTACAGTTGGTACTGGTCAGAAAGGTCCACAAGCTGAGAACGTTACTCCTATGTAATTTCTCTCGATGAGCATGCTACCCTCGTGGTATCAGCTTATTGAAAAAGAGCGCTTTTTAGCGCTCTTTTTTTTGCCTGTAAAAAATGCAGAGTGAGCAGTTCGCATGAGAGTGCTTGACGCCGAACTCCTAATAAACTCTTGGTTTAGCGTGAAATCGAGGGCTATGAGTGGTATCTTTTCGCTTTTATCGTGAAGGGAAGTAGGTATGAGCTCCAAACTGAGCGGCAAAAAGATATTACTTGGGATAACCGGCGGTATCGCAGCTTACAAATCTGCAGACCTGTGCAGGCAGCTCGTTAAGGCTGGCGCACAAGTACGTGTTGTGATGAGTAGGGGAGCTCAGCAATTTATTACCCCACTTAGCCTGCAGGCTTTGTCTGGTAACCCCGTCCAAACTGAACTGTTAGACTCCGATGCAGAAGCAGGAATGGGTCACATTGAACTGGCAAAATGGCCAGATCTTATCTTGGTTGCTCCAGCCACAGCTGACTTTTTAGCGAGATATGCTCAAGGTATGGCGGGCGACTTGCTTAATACTTTGCTGTTGGCTAGTACTGCTCAGGTATTCCTGGCGCCTGCAATGAATCAGGCTATGTGGTTGAACCCACTGACTCGGCGGAATATTTCTGAATTGACTAAAACTCTGGGGTCTGCAGTGACAATCCTGGGGCCAGCACAGGGAGAACAAGCCTGTGGGGATGTCGGTCCTGGCAGAATGTTAGAGCCCGCGGAGCTGTGTGAGTCGCTAGAGATATTAATTACTAAAGAACCA
>NZ_LWGA01000020.1:0-890 GCF_001635235.1 Oleiphilus sp. HI0117
TCTCGTAGCTCCTGTTGCAACACCAACATATTGGTTGCTTGTTTGTCGACATCAGCCCGAACGCTAATAGTACGCTTCAGATTCAAACGACTAATAACAGCCGGCGTTGACTCTGCTCGTAAGCTCGCGACTTGAGAGAGCGGCACAGCACTTCCCTGGGCATTACGAATCAAGAATTCTTCCAGTGAACGAATAGACTGCCGATCACTCTTCGGATAACGCACCACAACCCTGATATCATCACGACCACGCTGAATTCTTTGCACCTCGTAGCCATAAAAGGCTTCACGCACCTGAGACATAATATCCTGACGTGTCAGGCCTAATACTGAAGCCTGAGGCAAAAGCACTATCTCAATCGCCTCTTTACCGTCTGAATAGCTATCGGAAATATCAAATACCCCCGGGTAGCTTGCCAACTTTTCTTTTATTAGCTCAGCAATACCTGAGAGAGCATTAAAGTCCTGCGCACTCAGCTTGATATCAATCGGGTCACTGACTCGACCAATTTCAGCACGATAAGTTAACTTCTCTGCGCCCGGCACATGGCCAATTAATGCACGCCACTCATTAACCAGCTCGCGACTGGTGATATCCAAAGTACGCTCTTCTGGCGGCGTAATTTCAAATATCACGCGCCCAATATGGCTCGAACCACCAGAAGAGCCAGTTGTTGCCATGATATTTCGAATCACCGCCTCGCCTTCCAGGTGATACTTATCCTGAAGCTCACGGGCAGCTCCCAGCATTGACAAGACATATCGATCAGTCACTTCGACGGGTGTTCCTATAGGCATTTCCAGGTTAGCACGTGCCAACTCACTTTGAACCTTCGGGAAGAATATGAACTTCATCCACCCAGTCGAAACCAAGGCATACAAAATAAATAA
>NZ_LWGA01000021.1:0-1043 GCF_001635235.1 Oleiphilus sp. HI0117
GACTTAGAAATCGCTGTCAAGTGACAGGTCGACCACATGGCGTATACCGCAAGTTCAAACTTTCACGAATTAAATTGCGTGAACAGGGAATGAGTGGTAATGTGCCCGGCCTGAAAAAAGCAAGCTGGTAATACCAGTAAAGAAACGTTGGTAAGTACCATAACAAGCTGGTGGGGTTTCCTTCCGGCTTGTTTTTGATACTGCACAACTAAAAAGACTAGGAGTTCATACGATGAGTATGCAAGATACGCTTGCGGATATGTTCACACGTATTCGTAATGCACAGATGGCTGAGAAGCAATCTGTCACAATGCCTTCTTCTAAAATGAAGGTGTCAGTACTAGAAGTATTAAAGTCAGAAGGTTTCATCGAAGGCTTTAACACTGATGGTCAGGTAAAAGCACAGGTAACTGTTGATCTTAAGTATTTCGAAGGCAAGCCAGTCATCGAAGAAATTAAGAGAGCTAGCCGTCCAGGTCTACGCCAGTTTAAAGGTAAAGACGAGCTGCCAAGCATTCGCGGTGGTTTGGGTGTTGCCATTATTTCAACTTCGCAAGGTGTGATGACCGACCGAGCTGCGCGTAATGCCGGCATTGGTGGCGAAGTAATCTGCACAGTTTTCTAGGAGAAGGGCATGTCTAGGGTTGCTAATAGTCCAGTTCAGCTTCCTTCCGGTGTAGAAGTTAAGCTAACTGAGCAAGAAATTGAAGTAAAGGGCGGTAAAGGCACTTTATCTTTGGATCTTAATTCTGTTGTTACTGTAACGCAGGAAGGTTCAGAAATTAAATTTGCTGCTAAAAATGGCAGCAAGTTCTCACGAGCGATGTCTGGTACGACTCGCGCGTTGGTAAACAACATGGTTACTGGTGTAAGTACTGGCTTCCAGAAAAAGCTACAGCTAATCGGTGTTGGTTATCGTGTACAGATGCAGGGCAAGAAACTAAATCTGTCATTGGGTTTTTCTCACCCAGTCGAATACGAGCTTCCTGAAGGTATTAAAGCTGAAGCTCCATCACAGACCGAGATTGTTTTGTCAGGCGCTG
>NZ_LWGA01000022.1:0-991 GCF_001635235.1 Oleiphilus sp. HI0117
ACGATAAGGCTGACAACAAGAAAGAGGCGATACTCAGTTACCGGCTTTATGCGAATACCTATGCCGAGCCAGCTGATGTCTATATGGAGGTGACTCATCGTTTGGCGCAACTTTATAAAGAAACGGATAAACCCCTGAAGCGACGCTTTTGGTTAGCTAAACAAATGAAGAAGGTCGATAGCTTGGGTGATGCTGCAGATGACCGTATGCGCTTCTTGGCGGCAGGTGCTGCGAGTGTTTTGGCTAATGATGCCTTTATTCAGTACAAACGAATCAAGTTAAAACTACCTCTAAACGAAACCATGATTAAAAAAACCAAAGCTTTGGAAAAAGCTATGAAAGCCTATCAAAAGACGGCGAGTTATGGTGTCTCTCAGTTCTCAACCGAAGCTGGATATCGCATGGCTGATATTTATGCTCAGCTTAGTCGCGACTTAATGGATTCTGATCGCCCTACAGGCCTGAACGAGCTGGAGCTAGAGCAGTACGAAATTCTTCTTGAAGAACAAGCTTATCCCTTTGAAGACAGTGCTATTGAAATTCATGAACAGAACTCCAGTAGGTCTTGGATTGGTATCTACGATGACTGGGTTCAGAATAGTTTTGATGCCTTAAAAGAATTGCTACCAGGGCGTTACGATAAGCCTGAATTAAAGAGCGAGATCATCTATGACTTGTATTAAGGGTCTATTCATCTGTTTGAGGCAATCAATGTCATGTTTTTTGATGGTTTGTCTGTGCCTTATCTTGAGTGCCTGTGCAACAAAAGGAAAAATAGATAAGGAATCAATCGCCGCTGAAGATTCGCGACAAGCATTAGTTTCACAATATCAAGACGCTGTTGAAACGATGAAGTCACTAGAGAGTTCATCGGACCAAGCGATGGCTGCCGGGGTATTCAAAGGTAACGATGAGCTTGAAGATAGCTTTCATACTCTGGCAGAAATACATCAGCAAAACCCCTGGTACCCTGGGCCTCTCTTGAACCTTG
>NZ_LWGA01000023.1:0-1006 GCF_001635235.1 Oleiphilus sp. HI0117
GGCTATCAATGGTTACGCGATGGGTGGAGGTCTTGAGTGTGCACTTGCCTGTGATATCCGTATCGTCGAAGAACAGGCTCAGGTTGCACTGCCTGAAGCAGGTGTTGGTCTTTTACCATGCGCTGGTGGCACACAGCGGTTGAGTTGGTTAATTGGCGAAGCGTGGGCAAGTAAAATGATCTTGCTCGGGCAGAGAATGGATGCCGAAACAGCCGTTCAAACCGGATTAGCACTAGAAAGTGTACCGAAAGGCGAGGCCTTATCAAGCGCCATGAACTATGCACAGTCTGCAAGTAAGCAAAGCCCCGATGCTTTGTTTGCCTGTAAAAAGCTTTTAAGTACAGCTCGAGAAAACGCCATATCGCTTTCACTTCAGCATGAGCGCACCGAATTCATTAATCTAATTGGTGGTGACAACCAGCTTGAAGGCACTAATTCGTTTCTCGAGAAACGCTCTCCAGAGTGGAAAAAGTAAATGAATAAATCATCACAAGCAACTGAGACTGTCGAAACAACAGCGTCCGAAGAAGTGCTAGTCGAAGTACTTGCTGCTAAAAATGGCAGTGTGGGAGTTTTAACACTCAACTCCGAAAAGACGCTAAACGCCCTATCGCTTCAAATGGTCCGTTTACTCACGCAGTCACTAAAAGATTGGGCAAGTAACGATGATATTCAAGCTGTAATTTTAAAGGGGCAAGGCAGCAAAGCCTTTTGCGCTGGCGGCGATGTCCAAGCACTTTATCGCTCTGCGATAGCACAACAAGACGGTGCTTGTATCGATGCAGAACAGTTCTTTTTTGAGGAATATCAACTCAATTATCTTATTCATACTTATGACAAACCGATCATTTGTATTGGGCATGGCTTTGTCATGGGTGGTGGTTTAGGTTTACTCGCTGGCGCCAGTCATCGAGTTATCACCGACACCACTAAACTGGCTATGCCCGAGATAACTATTGGTCTGTTCCCTGATGTAGGTGGAACACAATTTCTTAATCAGGTTCCC
>NZ_LWGA01000024.1:0-1044 GCF_001635235.1 Oleiphilus sp. HI0117
TTGAACTTGAGTTTGAAAATATTCGCAAGAGCTGGTTTCTGTCCCAAGTTATAAAAAGGATGAAGAGCCCTTCAAATAGGTAATTCAAACAGCAATATGAGCCTCTCAGGTAACCCCTATAAAGTTATTACAGAGTACTCATTGAATAGTAAATTAAAATGGAAAAGGTTAGATAATGTCAGAAACACTTTCAGGAACCGTTAAATGGTTCAATGAATCAAAAGGCTTTGGTTTTATTCAGCGTGAGAATGGACCAGACTTGTTTGTTCACTTCAGCAATATTCAAGGCGACGGTTTTAAAACTTTGGCAGAAGGCCAAGCAGTTACATTTACAGAAGGCTCTGGCCAGAAGGGCCCTCAGGCTGAAAATGTAAACCCTGCATAGTAAGAATTCCTCATTCAACCCCGTTCCGGGGTTGAATTTTTCCTCTCTCACAAGCCTCACACTCAGTCAGCTAAACTCCTCAAATAAGCGACCTCTAGCGAAACCAACGTTTACCATTTCGAAAAGCTCTATTCAATTCAAACAGTCCACGATTGAAGTGCACTCGACACTTTTGTAACAGCGTATACTCTATGATTCGACGCTGATATAGGTGCAGGCTGACATGCCCCCAAACTACCCACCAGCGAACCGGATTCATTCCTTTACCTGACTTACCCGTGTCTTTATTCAAAAGCATTACATTCAATTGAACATCTGGCTTTTTAGGGTGATCGAGCACTAGACCAGTACCTTTAAAGCCCATTTTCTTGTATCGATAGACCCAATCATCGAGACTCGAAACCATTACGTACTTCTTACCCGCCGACAAGCCTTCACGGTACATATTTTCAAACACACCATGCAGAACGTCGGTGTCCTGATAGTACTTTTCAATACATATCGCGGTAATTTCCATAAGCTCTTCATATTGAGGCAGCTTTGCAAAAAGGCTCTTTGGTAATAACTGGTCAAGCTCAAATGGCTTCTCACCTCGCTCACCAAATACCAGCAAAGCACTACCGATTACGCGCTCATTATGAAAAGCAATCAATATCCGA
>NZ_LWGA01000025.1:0-12818 GCF_001635235.1 Oleiphilus sp. HI0117
TGAAAGCGGAAATGGGGGAGCAAGCAAAACTGAGTGTTGAAAATGACCCCTATGTCCAACAGATGATTAGAGAGTTTGATGGTGTGTTGATTGAAAATAGCATTAAAGCTTTAGGGCAGATTATTTAATAAAATATGATCGCGTGCAGTTGCCTTCTGAAGACGCTCTGCACAATAGTAAGTGGAGAAAAATATGATTGGTGGAAACTTGGGCGATATTATGAAGCAAGCCCAAAAAATGCAAGAAGAGCTTCAAAAGCAGCAAGAAGAAGCTGCGAATGCAGAAGTGATGGGTGAATCCGGTGCTGGCTTGGTGAAGGTTGTGATGAATGGTCGTCATGATGTTATTAAGGTTGAGCTAGATGACACTGTGTTGAGTGAAGATAAAGAGTTTTTGGAAGATTTACTTGCTGCAGCAGTAAATGATGCGGTAAGAAGGATCGAAGAAAAGAACAAAAATGCAATGTCAGGCTTAGCGGAAGGTATGGGCTTCCCTCCTGGCTTCAAAATGCCGTTCTAACGATCGACTTTTAATGCAATTGTGGATGAAATAAGAGTATGACTTTCGGTCCTGTTATTGATGAGCTGATTGAGTCACTAAGAGTTTTGCCTGGAGTAGGGCAGAAGTCTGCCCAGCGAATGGCTCTGTCGCTGTTGGATGAAAAACCCAATGGTGCCCAGCGTTTGGCTAATTCCTTGTCGCATGCTTTGGAAGCAGTAGGCGAGTGTGTGGGGTGTCGAACCTTAAGTGAAAGTGAGTATTGTCATATCTGTCAGGACGCTCAGCGGGAACACAACACTTTATGTGTTGTCGAATCTCCCTCTGATTTGATCGCGATTGAACAGACACATCAGTTTAAGGGTGTGTACTTCGTATTGAAAGGTAGCTTGTCACCACTTGATGGTAAAGGTCCTGCAGAGATCGGCATTCCAGCTTTAATGGATCGAGTCAGCTCATTGTCAGCCAAGGAAATAATATTGGCTACAAACCCAACCGTTGAAGGTGAAGCAACGGCTCATTACATTGCTGAAGTGTTTAGTGAGTCTGATGTACTCATTACGCGCTTAGCGCATGGTATTCCTCTAGGTGGGAATCTTGGTTATGTTGATGGTGGGACGCTTAGTCATGCCTTTTCCGGGCGCAAGCCTGTTATTGAAGAAGGTTGATTAAATGAGTGTCCAGATTATTAATGATGCAGCAGCGCTTACTGAGGCTATAAAGCTTTGTTTAAATGAAACTGTCGTTGCAATCGATACCGAATTTATGCGAACCAACACCTATTTCGCAGCACCGGGTCTCATACAGATTGCAGCAGGCGAGCACGTCTACCTGATTGACCCTTTGGAAGTAGATGATCTCAGTTTGTTAGCGCCTTTGCTAGAAAGTGAGTCAGTGGTCAAGGTCTTGCATTCGATGAGTGAAGATATTGAGCTTTTGTTTCATTCGACGGGTGCGCGCATCAAAGCCGCGTTTGATACCCAGTTGGCGGCAGCATTTTTGGGTTTAGGGCCGTCGCTTGGTTACCAAAAGCTTGTGCAAGAGGTGCTTGGGCATGAGCTAGACAAGTCTGAAACGCGCTCCGACTGGCTGCGTCGCCCTTTGTTTGATAGCCAGTTAGCTTATGCTGCGAAAGATGTTGAGTATTTGCTGACGCTTTATTCTGAGCTGCAGGCACAGCTTTCAGCCAAGTCTTTTATGGCAGCGGTATTAGAAGAAAGTGCTTCATTGGTTCAGCAGTTTTTTCAGTCTTGGGATGCACCAGAGAATGCTTATTTGAAGCTGCGTGGTGGCTGTGAGCTTAAAAAGGTGGATCAGTCTTTACTAAAAACGCTGGTTATGTGGCGTGATGACTTGGCACAATCAAAAAATATTCCTAAACCTTGGGTGTTTTCAGATACAAGTTTGATTCAAATTGCTGAAACACATCCAGAAGTTTTGTCTGACCTGAAGCGTATTAAAGATATTCAGCATAAATCTATTCGCCGCTATGGCGAGGAATTGTTGGAAATAATTGCGGAGTTTAGTGATTCAGAAATTGACTTACGCCCGATTGACCGACCGGTTAGAGGCCGGGAGCTGGATTATTACCAGAAGCTAAAAGCGATAGTCGCGCAGGTCGCCAAAGATTCGGGGATTGCTGTTCAGTTACTGGGCTCAAGAAAAATGTTAGAACGTGTTGTCATAAATGTTCGTCGGCATGGCGATAAAAGTTTGCCTAACGAGTATTTGGGATGGCGCAAGCCTTGGTTAGCAGAAAAAATGTCAAAGGCGCTAGGAATTTAGGAGAAATGATGACGCAATATACCTCGAGTACGAAACGATTTTGCTCGGTTTATAAGAGTAAAAAGAAGCAGGAAATGTACTTATACCTCGACCGAGCGGATGAACTGACTTCTTTGCCTGATGCACTGATGCAAATATTTGGGCAAGCTGAGCATGTGATGGATATGATACTCACGCCAGAAAAGAAATTGGCCCGTGCGGATGCTAAGAAAATTTTGGACGATATTGCTGAGAAAGGCTTTTATTTGCAGATGCCGCCAGCAAAAGACCCGGAAATGTTGGATTTATATAAGCCACCTAAAGATAGTTTGCACGGCTAAATTAATGACGGTGAGACGAGTCAATTGGCGGTAGATAAGTTTTTTTGGAAAGAAAAAGCCTTAGACCAGCTTTCGAAAGAAGAGTGGGAAGCTCTGTGTGATGGCTGTGGTAAGTGCTGTATGCATAAGCTCCAGGATGAAGACAGCGATGACTTGCTGTTTACCTGTATCAGCTGTGAATATCTGGATACGGATGCTTGTCAGTGTACTGTCTATTCCAAGCGAAACAATTATGTGCCTGACTGTCTTAACCTAAGTGTGACTGATTTACCTGAGGTCTCGGTATGGCTCCCTGAAACTTGTTCTTATCGTTTGCTATTTGAAGGGAAGCCGCTACCCCAGTGGCACCCCTTGATCGCGGGTAGCAAAATTATGATGCATGAAAATCACATTTCGGTGCGCTCAAAAGCAATCAGCGAAAGCCTGGTTTCAGAAGACGATTGGGAAGACTACATAATTTAGTTTGTTATGGCTGTCAGGCAGATGAACTACACTAAAAATTGCGAATTAATAATGAGATGGGCTCGCTCGATCTTGTTTAGTTGATATAGGCTTAAGGATAGATAGTTGGAAAGTTTTTCATACCTTGCTGCGTGGGCAGTGTACCTGATTTCCGCGCTCGTGATGATTGCCGTATTTTGGCGAATGACCAGAAATCTCAAGCTACGTCGAACCCGGCGATCTTTAAGGGTTCTGGTTGCCGTCCTCTTGTTAACGCCTATCAATATTGCGACAGATGCAAGTATTTGGCTGGCACCCGCCTACCTTGTTGGTGCTTATGACTGGGTTTTGGGTCACACAGATAAAGCGCTTCAAGCAGGGGTTTATATTGCCGCCGCTTATGCATTAATGATCGTTGTGGTGATGTTGGAATCGGTTATGAGAAGACTCTTGGGTATGGAGAAGGCTGGATGAGTGGTATCGAAACAGGCTTGTATCAGCATTATAAGGGGGCTGAATACGAGGTACTTGGCCTGGTCACGCATAGCGAGACAGAGGAAAAGTTGGTTGTCTATAGAGCTTTATATGGCGAGTTTGGATTGTGGGTGCGTCCTTTAGATATGTTTAAAGAGTCAGTGTCCATCAACGGTCTAGAGCAAGATCGCTTTAAGCTCATCAATGCCTATAACGTCGAGCTAGGAAAACATTTACCTTCATCACTCTAAACTTAGTGAAACACACTAATCTTCTATAAAAACAACAGGTAAGCGTTAATTTAAGAGAAAATACTTTTAATATCGCATTGTTGTTGTTGTAAAACCTGCTATAAATTATCTATGTTCGACTAATTTTGTCCATAATGCCTCATTTGTTTGGGCCGGGATCATGCAGGGGAATCTATGAACTCCAAACTATCATTTGCGCGCCAGGTGATAACGCAAAAGCTGAGAGGGCTTAGCCTTATTAAGCGTATGTTGACACTGGCGGTCTTCGTCAATGTATTAATTTCAGCTAATGCTTTCGCACAAGATGCCGCTGCTAATGAAGCGGGGGCCGATATACGTATGCTGATCGATATCTCCGGGAGCATGAAGAAGAATGATCCGGCCAACTTGCGAATCCCGGCGGTTAACCTATTAACTGAGCTGATTCCCGATGGCGATGAAGCGGGTGTTTGGACTTTTGGTCAATGGGTTAATAATTTGGTCAAGTTAAAAGCTGTTGATGAGCAATGGCGTCTTGACGCTAAAGAAAAAGCAAAGAAAATCAATTCTGTAGCGCTATATACAAATATTGGGGCAGTGCTTGAGAAGGCTTCTGATGATTTTTATAAAGAAGGTAAGGACTTCTCGAATACTCATTTCATTCTACTGACTGATGGCATGGTCGATATTGATAAAGACCCCGAGAAAAATGCCTCAGAACGTGAGCGTATTCTAACTTCAGTGATGGCTACCTTTAAAGAGAAGGGCGCCAAGATTCATTCAATCTCTTTGTCAAAAAATGCTGATAAATCCTTAATGGATAAGTTAGCTATTCAAACGGGTGGACAATCGGCGGTTGCCGAGACCCCTGAAGACCTGACTCGAATTTTTCTCCAAGCTCTTGAACAGGCCGTTCCTAGTGAGCAGGTACCTATCGAGGGAAATGAGTTTGTTATCGATTCTAGCATCGAAGAATTTACTGCTTTGATCTTTAGAGGGGATGGCAGCATTCCGACCGAAATTCTATCTCCTGATGAAAAAGTATATAGCTATGAAAACCAGGGTGAGGATATCAAATGGTATCAGGATAAAGGTTATGACTTGATTACTGTCAGTCGTCCTTTAGAAGGCACGTGGAAGATTAACTCCGAAGTTCAACCAGGAAGCCAGGTGACAGTGGTTAGTAACTTGCAGCTTAATGTTAGCAAACTACCGGTCAATTTCTTCGCTGGTGATCCCTTGAATGTTGACGTTAGCTTTAGTGAAGAAGGGAAGACAGTTACTAATCCTGATTTTTTGCAGTTATTAGATGTGCAGCTGCAGCTTAAAACAGAAAGCAATAAAACGGCTAAGAAGTCTATGTCGGATGAGGTTCCTGAAGACGGCGTTTTTAGAGAAGCTATTCGTAAGTTAAGTAAGGTCGGTCAGTATGAAGTGACGGTCTTGGTTGATGGGAAAACCTTTAAGCGTAAGAAACGCCAGATTATTAATTTGAGAGCGCCTTTTGATTTTGAATTTTCGGTTAAAGGGGAAGGAGATGAAGCTCATTATGCGCTAGTGGTCACGCCGATGAGTGAGACGATATCTCTGACTGATACCAATATATTTGCGAAGGTAAATGCTCCTGATGGGAGTAGTTTAATCAATGCCTTGGAATTAGATGCCGAGGCGGGGCGCTGGGTATTACCGATTAAGCCAGATAAAGGCGATGGCTTGTATAAAGTGGCTGTTAAGGTAAAGGCCGAGACGATTGAAGGAAAGAAATTCAAGTTCAAGCCTAAGCCTTTTGAGGCTGAGTTCCCGATACCGGCGGGTGCTTCAAATAATATCGTGTCAGTGAACGAGCAAGAAGATGCCCCAGAAGAGTTGCCTGCAGAGGCAATTGCGGAAGAAAAGGTAGAAGAGCCGAAAGCTGAAGAACCTAAAGAGGAAGCGAAAGAAGAGCTGCCTCAGCCAGCCGAAGAGCCCGTTAAGGAAGAGGTGGAAGAGCCTGTTGAAGAGCCCGAAGCGGAAGAAGAGCTGGTAGAAGAGTCAGAAGACGATATGATGATTTGGTTTATTATCGGCGGCGGTGTTCTAGGGGGCTTGCTCTTGGGTGGCTTAGCCTTCTATTTGCTTAAAAAGCGTCAGGCGAAAGAGGAAGAAGAGGAAGTTGAAGAAACAGAAATCCTGAGCGATCAGGATGTTGAAGAAATTGCAGAAGATGTAGAAACTGAAGCGAGTGCTGAGGTGGAAGAAGAACCCGAAGCAGAACCGGATGATGGCTTAGACTTTGTTGAAGAGCCACCCGAAGAAGTTCCAGTTGCCTCTCAGGAGCCAGAGGATGAGCCGCTTGTTGAGTTGGAAGAGGATGATGAGCCGCTAGTTGAGTTGGAAGAGGATGACGAGCCGCTTGTTGAGCTTGAAGAGGATGACGAACCTTTAGTAGAGCCTGAGCCTGAGCCTGAAGAGGTCGTGGACCTATCTACCGATGACTTAAGTGATGTCGCTCAGGAGCTTGAGCTTGATGAGCCGGAAGAGGCCGATGCGCTGGACATTTCCGGGGATGACGAGGACCTGGCTGCCGATATTGCTCAAGCGATTGAGGATGCTGCGGATGAGCCTGAAGAGGACTTGGAAAAGGAAATTGAAGATGCATTGGATCTAAGCGACCCGCTGGATGACGACGATGACGAAGAGTTCAACTTGGAAGACTTCGATATCGGTGACACAGATGACCTGCCCTCAGATGAAGAAAAGGATAAGGGCGCTTAATCTAAGCGTCTGCTGATGATTTTGTAGGGTGATCGGGCAAGGTTCGAGATAGATTTCAAAAGTGTTATCTTTTTCACGCTTTTTATTATTAAAGGACTTGCATGACAAAAATGCTCTCCCTATAATACGCCCTCACTCGATCTGAGGGCGTAACTCTCTGTAAATAATCGGGTTTTAAGAGGGGTGTTATTACTTCTCTCTTGTATGATCAAGTAAAAAATCACACCAGATTAAGCGGGAATAGCTCAGCTGGTAGAGCACAACCTTGCCAAGGTTGGGGTCGCGAGTTCGAATCTCGTTTCCCGCTCCAATTTATCTTTATTACCTATCGATCATTAAATTCGGCTCATTCTTCAGTCGAGACCTTCTTTATGGTCTAAACTTATTGCTATTTAGTACATTATGAATATCTGCGCGCCTAGCTTGGCTTGGCTTTTCGTAGAGCATTTGCATGATAAGATTTTAGCGGTGAATTTGCTGCTTTCCTGGAGGGTAAGATGTCGGGTGTTTTGGCTTCGGTCGATCAAAGAACCAAGCTGGTAGGTGAAAATCGCTTAGAGTTGCTTATGTTTAAGCTTAGCGGTCATCAGACCTTTGCAATCAATGTATTTAAGGTTCAAGAGGTTCTGAATTTACCAAACCTAACTGCGATGCCTCATCGTCATCCTTGTATTTGTGGTGTCACTCACTTTAGGGGGCAGACTGTCCCCGTTATCAATTTAAGTCAGGCAATTGGTATGAGGCCGCTTGAGGTTAACAGTGAATCCATTATTGTCGTCACTGAATATAATCGAAGTGTGCAGGCTTTTTTGGTTGCCGGAATAGAGCAAATAGTTAACCTCAATTGGGAAGATATCATGCCGCCTCCGGTAGCGGCGGGTAGGGCGCATTACTTAACGGCCATAACACGCTATCAGGAACAGATTGTCGAGATTATTGATGTAGAGAAGGTCTTGTCAGATATTTCTCCGTATTCAACTGATGTCTCTGAAGAGCTTCTCGAGAATGAGTTGATTGATTCATTAGGAGAAAAGTTTGTTTTGGTGGTCGATGACTCACCGGTCGCAATTGCACAGGCGACCGGTACGATAGAAAAGCTAGGTTTACCTACCATTACTGCACCAAATGGCTTAAGAGCTTATGAAATGCTTAAGGAGTGGGCGGATAATGATCCGGAAAAGCTTAAGCAATGCTTACTTGTGCTAACAGATGCCGAGATGCCGGAAATGGATGGTTATCGACTAACGACTGAAATTCGTAAAGATGATCGATTGAGCCACTTTTATGTAATTATGCATACTTCTTTGAGTGGTAGTTTTAACCAGGCTATGGCAGAGCGAGTTGGGTGTAATCGCTTGCTATCCAAATTTCAGCCTGATGAGCTTGCAACAGCTGTTCTTGACTACGTCAAAGAACAGGCTTCTTAAATGTCTGAATATAAAATTTCCGCTTTGAATATTCATCCGGTCAAATCTCTTGGTCCGGTATCCTTAAGTGAAGTTGAAATTGATCGCTTTGGTTTGCGTTTTGATCGACGTTTTATGTTGGTGGATGATGCCGGGCGATTTATTACTCAGCGAAAATATAGCGCCTTAGCCAAAGTTTCTGCAAGCTTTGATGGTAGTACTTTAAATATATCGGACGAGGGCATTCCTGAGGTCAGTTTTTCGCTAAGTGAGTTTTCTAAAGAAGCTGATGTATGTGTCTGGTCTGATGAAGTGGGTGCGCTCACCGTACAAGACCGCCGGACACAAGTTATTTCAGACTATTTGGGGGTGAATGTGGCTTTGGCCTATATGCCTGACTCAACTTTTCGCCAGGTCGACCGTGAGTTCTTTGCAGAGAGCCAGCAAGTTAGCTTTGCTGACGGTTTCCCGATTTTATTGACTAACCAGGCCTCATTAGATGACCTGAATAGCCGCTTGGAAGTTCCTGTTGGCATGAACCGTTTTCGGCCGAATATTGTGCTTGAAGGCGATATCCCTTTTCAAGAAGACTCGTGGAAGCGTATTGCTATCGGTGAGATAGAGTTTGCATTAGTTAAGCCATGTAGCCGCTGTATTATGACTTGCATTGATGAGCATGGCGAGATTGGCAAAGAGCCTCTAAAGACGCTAGCTAAGTATCGAAAAAACGATTTTGGTGTTTGTTTCGGACAGAGTATGGTTCAACTTAATACAGGGAAAATCTCACTCGATGATAAGCTAAGAGTAATTGAGGTGCTTGAAGAGGGATAGGTAAAGCGCTTCAGCCTATTTCTAAACATAGAAATAGGCATTTAACTGAAAGGTACTTGCCTTAGAAAAGCTCGATTTCGTCCGAGGTATCGTCAGTGCTGTCTTTTTTGGCACTAAAGTGATGTTTGTAAATATCCAAAGCTTCGTCAACACTTGCGCCGTTCATGATGTGTTGGAACATGATGCGCTCTTCTTCCATTGTGTAGTTCGACATGATGTCTTCTTGCAGCTTAGACCATGCCATTGGGTTGTAGAGTTGCTGAGGATCACTTACCAGATTACTCAGCCAACCTAGATCTCGCTTGACGTGGTCTAGACGTTGAGTGAGTCGATCGTAGAATTGGAAGGCAACAATTGCACTCATAATCTGCTGGTGGATCTCTGCAGCACTGAGCTTAATAGACTCCAGGTCAGTTCCTGAGGTGTCATTTTCTTCACCTTTATGTGAATCAATAACTTCCTTCAGTTGACTGGCAATATAGGTAAACGACTGAGTCAGCTCTGTTACTGACTTTTCGCCGTCTGTCATGGTGCACTCTACCTGAGACACAGCTAGGGTCAGCATGTTGATCGTTTCGCGAACCTGACTCCAGTCCAAGTCTGGTTTTTTCGCGGTAGATGTTACCGGATTGTTAGACAATGCGAATCTCCATTACATTTAACAGTGGTGACAAATTAAAAGTCGTGCATAATGCCTGCATGCATTGCAGTGCCAGCTTATTCTATGAAGGATAGTTGAAAATCATCAGTTGGCGAGCCAATTTTACGAAAACATAAAAGATTTAGTAAAAAAATATATGAGTATAATCCGCTTTGAAAATGTGTCATTAGCGTATGGCCACCGCCCCTTACTGGATAACGTTACGTTTGCGATTGAAGAGGGACAAAAGATTTGCCTGCTGGGTAGAAATGGCGAGGGAAAGTCTTCATTAATGTCATTGCTAATGAAAAGTAGTGATCCGGACTCCGGTGTCATAAATTTTCAAAAGGGTCTTAAAGTAGGGGCTTTGCCTCAATCCATGCCCGATGCTGATGAACGTAACGTTTTTGATGTCGTTGCTGAAGGCCTACCGGAAATTGGTCAGGTCTTAAGTGAGTATCACCATCTGATCAATAGTCAGGATGAAGCTGCAGACCTGCAAAAGTTAGAGAAGCTGCAAGACAGAATCGAGTCATTAAATGGCTGGGATTTTGATACTCGGATCGCCAGCATGCTTAAGCGTTTTGGTTTGCATGAATCGATGCAGATGAAAGACTTATCCGGCGGTTGGCGGCGGCGGGTAATGCTTGCCCGAGCCTTAATCAATGAACCCGACCTGCTTTTACTAGATGAGCCGACTAACCATCTGGACATCGAAACTATCAAATGGCTGGAAGCCCGCTTAGCAGAATATCGTGGCGCGTTATTGTTTGTCAGTCACGATAGAGCGTTTATTAAGGCTTTGGCCTCCAATATTATCGAGTTGGACAGGGGAAATATCACAGCTTTTAACGGAGGCTATAGCGACTACCTGAAAGAGAAACAGCGTTTGCTTGAGGAAGAAGAACGTCAAAATGCTTTGTTTGACAAGCGCTTGTCTGAAGAAGAAGTTTGGATTCGCCAGGGGATTAAAGCAAGGCGTACTCGAAACGAAGGGCGTGTCAGGGCCTTAAAGGCCATGCGAGATGAGCGTAAGCAAAGAGTCAATCAGCAAGGTAAGGCTGAAATAAAAATAGCCGAAGCGGAGAAGTCAGGAAAGCTGGTGGCAGAAGCCGAGCATGTGTCGCTTGCATTTGATTCGGGACGTAAGGTTATTGATGATTTTTCATTAACAGTGATGCGAGGCGACAGGATAGGCTTAATTGGAGCAAATGGTGCCGGTAAGACGACTTTATTGAAGGTATTGCTTGACCAGTTAAAGCCAACAAGTGGGTCTGTACGTTTGGGGAGTAAACTGGAAGTTGCTTATTTCGATCAGCTTCGAGGTGGACTGGATTTTACTAAAACAGTTTTTGATAATGTTGCCGATGGCCATGACTTTGTTGAAATGGATGGCAAGTCCCGTCACGTAATGAGTTATCTCAATGACTTTCTATTTACAGCAGAGCGTGCTCGCTCACCTATCACCGCCTTGTCCGGTGGTGAAACGAATCGCTTATTGTTAGCGCGTTTATTTGCCAAACCGGCAAACGTTATTGTAATGGATGAGCCAACCAACGACCTTGATGTTGATACCTTGGAATTGTTGGAAGAGCGTTTGGCTCAGTTTCAGGGAACACTGCTTATTACCAGTCATGACCGGGACTTTATAGATCAGGTCGTCACGAGCACCTTAGTATTCGAAGGTGAGGGGAAAATTGGCGAGTATGTTGGTGGGTATAATGACTGGGTCAGACAAACCGGTGGTCGTTTACCAACAGAGGGGCAGTATACAAACGATAAGGACAATGCCGCTAAACCGCTTGAAAAAGAACTTGTTCCAACAAGCAGTTCCACCGAGAAACAAAGTCCTGCTGTCTCGCAGAATAAACCAAAAAAATTGAGTTATAAATTAAAGCTCGAGTTGGAACAGTTGCCTGCGAAAATAGAGAAAATGGAGTCGAGGATTGAAGAGCTTCAGGCTCTTATTGTGTCGCCTGAGTTTTATCAAAAAGACCATGAAGAAATAGAATCTGTTACGGCTGAACTAGCGGCACTTGAAGATGAGTTGTCGCTTGCTATGGAACGTTGGATGGAGTTGGAAGATGCTTAAATCAGAGCGTAACGATAGAGGGCCAGTGTAATGGGTTTGTGGGTAGCGCTACTCATTACTTTGGCTGTATTTGGGTCGGTTTTATGGGTTATGCCTTCACCCAGAGAAAAGTCGCTGACGGCAATGCGCGCACGTGCTCTGGAATTGGGGCTGAAGGTAAGGTTGCTCGACGAAAAACTGGCGAAGTCACTTTTTTATTGGATAGATAATTATCGTCCTTATACCTTGTATGAGTGTTTGTTGCCTAGAGAGGCCAAGCCAAGTTCACACAAAGCGCGAGTGATCCGCCTGAGTGTTGATCACGATGCACATGAGCTTGACGCTAGGGATGAGCTCAAAGAGGCGTTGGAAAAGGAGGGGGTCTTTGAGGGCTTGCCTGAGACCTGTGAAGCCTTGGTGATTTCACAAGGTGGCTTAGCTATGTTGTGGCGAGAGCAGCAAAAGTCTCCAGAATCCCTGGAAGAGGTGGAAAGCGTTAAGCGCTGCCTGGAAAGCTGTAAGCAATATGCGAAATATTGGTTAGCCTAGAAAATTGAGACATAAAAAAACCGAGCTACATGGCCCGGTTTTTTTATGTCTCAGACTATTAAGTATTAATTACATCGTCTCAAGAGCTTGCTCAATGTCATTAATAATCTTTTTTGAGTAAAGGTTAACGATGAAGTTAACACGATTCTCGTTGTAATTTACGTAAGAGTTCTTAATGAAGTCCCATTTGGTATTCGCAGAATCTAATAGCTTGAACGAGGTCTGTTTACCTTCAGCCATAGCCATCAATTCTTGCAGCTGTTTACCGAACTCTTCAGCAAGAGAATCGATCGTTACTTCTTTATCGACATCGCCGCCTGCATATACCTGACTAACCGTAGAAGTTGTTCTTGCTGAATACTTGGTCATCATTAGGGCAAGGTTAGTTGCTGTATCACGGCTTAGCTGGGTTGTCTTACTTGGCTTTATACTCGCGCCTGCTTGAATAGCATCATAAAGGCCGCTTAATGCTGCATTGAGTGCAATGTTATTGGTCGCCATGTCGCCCGCTAAGCGAAGGTCAGGGTAGCCTGTCTTCTCAACTTCACGTACGTTCTGCTTGAGTACTTTTTGGTAGGCTTTCCATGCAGCGGCGACTGCTTCAAACTGTTCCGAGGTCTCACCCGAATCTGTTTCACCTTGAATTGCGTTAAAAAGCTCGGCCATTGTTGTGAGCGAGGCATTGATATCTTCCAGGTCTTTTTGAGCACCTTGGTTTGCACTGAAGTTATAAAAGCCATTAATAGAATAATAAGAGTTGATCTGGCTTTGGTAGATGTTTTCCAGGACTGATTTTGACGAATTCTCGGCCGCATGGCT
>NZ_LWGA01000026.1:0-1244 GCF_001635235.1 Oleiphilus sp. HI0117
CACACTTAGGCTAGGCGAAACGACTGAGGATGTATTGGAAACAGTAGAACTCGACCCACTTGACTTGGCTTGCTTGGACAAAGCCAACACTCTTGAGTCCAGGTCAAGATATCTAGCCTTCGCATTTCGCTTTAAGTGACGTATCTCATTAGCTTGCTCTTCTACAACACCTCTAAGAGCCTTAAGCTGCTGCTGCAATTCCTCGATCATAAAAAACAATTCACTATTTGCAGAGCTTTGAACCGGCAGTGCGACAGGCGCACTAACAGGCCGAGCCGAAGGCAACGCTGTTTGTTCAGCAGGCGCTGACGCTTCGGGCGCAGAATTGTTTTGTTCTGACTGAAAAATTAGTGTTCGCGCAGAAAGAGGAGCAGAAATAACAAGAAAGGACAGGAGGGTAACTGGTAATAGCGCCGGAGCTGAAAAACAGCTCCGCGCGAGAGTCTTATCAATCATCATAATGATTATTGATACTCAATATAAGCTCTTCGGTTTTGAGCCCATGCTGCTTCGTTATGGCCAGCATTTGCAGGACGTTCTTCACCGTAGCTAACTACTTCAATTTGAGCTTTAGAAACACCATTTACAATTAGGAATTTAGCAATCGAGTTACCACGACGCTCACCTAATGCAACGTTGTAACCCTTAGTGCCACGCTCATCACAGTGACCTTCAATCACAACTTTTGACGATGGGTTAGCAGATAAGTAAGCCGCGTGAGCTGCCAATGCAGGACGTGACTCAGACTTAACAGTTGACTGGTCAAACTCAAAGTAAAAAGTTCTCATTTCACGCAAAGCGGCTTGCTCGGCCATAGCAGCTTCTTTAGCTCTTTGAGCAGCCTGCTCTTCAACACTAATTTGATCAGCGTCTGGTGCACCTGAAACTGTACCGCCGGTTGAAGCACTGTCTTCAGATTGGTTTTCGTCTTGTGCAGCTGGAACTTCGTCTGCAGTGAACTCATCTTCAGTACTTAAGCTTTCACAACCAGTTAGTACTAAAATCGAAAAAATAAGCGCCAGGAACAGCTTGATCGAATTTAATTTCATCATCTTACCTTCATTTTTTTGGTGGGGATTCAAGTATTCTTTGTCAAATCGTACGCTTTTCACACTAAAATCATTTGACTTATTATCATACAAAGCTTACCGGATGCACTATAAAACACAAGCGGGTTTTAGCGAAAAGCTTTTATTTTTACCGGTTTATATCCAATAATTAATAATCTACAAAAAAGGTGACCA
>NZ_LWGA01000027.1:0-896 GCF_001635235.1 Oleiphilus sp. HI0117
GGGTGTCAACAGTGTCGACTTGATGCCTTGTTACCAGGCTGTGCATAAGGATAGTGTGTCGGCAAGTGCTGACTCTCGCCTTGAAATGTTGAAGCTGGCGACAGCTCATGACTCGTGTTTGAATGTTGATGAGCGAGAGATTCGGCGGGGTTGTCCAAGTTATACCATTGAATCAGTTCGCGAGAAGCGTCAAGAGCTTGGTGATCAGGCCTTGAGTATCGTCATGGGGACTGATGCTGCGCGAGGTTTAAGAACCTGGCGTCAGGCAGAGCAGCTATCAAAGCAGACGCATATTGTTGTTGTAAAGCGCCCGGGTGAACTTGAAGGCGATATAAAGCAATGTCTGGAGCAACTTGGCTTTGAATGGGTTATGTCTGCCAATTACTTGCATGAGCAGCCGGGCGGCTTAGCTTTGATGCTTGATTTGACGCAGTTAGATATCTCTAGCACTGCCATTCGTGAAGCGGTCAGGAAAAATAAAAGCATTCGTTACCTTGTGATAGGTGCGGTTGAAGACTATATCTGTGATAATGCGCTTTATCGAGAGTGAGTTGCTGTTTTGAAACGCTGTTTCAGAGCAGGCAAAATTAACCAAATGGGGAACACAAAGAACGTATGCAAACTGAAGAATTGAAAACTGTAGTGGTCGAGGCTTTAGAGGATCTTAAAGCTGATAATATCTGTGTGCTGGATGTTAAAGATAAAACTAGCGTCACAGACTATATGGTGATCGCTTCAGGGACTTCGAGCAGACACGTTAAGTCTCTTGCAGAAAATTTGGTTTCCGAAGTAAAAGATAAAGGCGGACGGCCTTTAGGTATTGAAGGTGCTGATGGCAGTGACTGGGTTTTGGTTGATCTGGGCGAGGTTGTCGTTCATGTGATGCTTCCCGCTTC
>NZ_LWGA01000028.1:0-1019 GCF_001635235.1 Oleiphilus sp. HI0117
AACTATTTGCAGGCAGAGGTGCAATTTCTCACAAACCTTTACTCAAAAGAGGTTCTGAGGGAAAGGTTTGGTTATTCTTTTCGGCTGGCTCCTCAGTTTATGGTCTGATAGATGACTTTTCCAGGCAGAGAGTAAGTGAATTTCAGTTAAGCTCAAGCGGGGTTAAAAATAGAGGATGGGTTCGCACTCTTCCCAAGAACGAAGTATTTACCTCGGCAATAGTCGACTTGGGAGAGATAATTGTCTTGAACGCGTTTCGTCGAGACTGCAATGATTGCTCAGAATCCGGTTTGAATACCTTGAAGCTATATCATGCTTTTAGCGGGGAAGAAATTACCGATATCTTGGCGGACAAAAAACAGACACGAGTATTAGCCGGAAATTTGTTGCTTGATGAAGAAGGCTTCCCGAGGCAGCGTATAGACCACCTGATATCTGATTCAGCCTTGTTATCTCTTCTCGCTATCGATAACAAAAGCCTTTATGGAGAGGAGTCTAAACTCTTGGGCGTTGAGTTAGCCGAAGGTATAAGGCGCTTATCATGGTGGCAACGATGAATCGTTCTAGAGCCTTTACATTAATAGAGTTGCTTGTAAGTTTGGCAATTGTTTCCATTCTATTTTCACTGGCCTTACCTTCATACGAGTCCTACCAACAGCGGAGCCGCTTGACTGAGGGGAAGGCCTCTTTATTGCGTTTGCAGACTGAATTGGAGCGTTATGCAATGAGCTTTCAGCGCTACCCGCAAAGCTTATCGGAATTGCTTTCATATGATGAAGACGAGTTAGAATCGGATCACGGCTACTTCAATCTCTACATTGACTCTGGCCTAAGTGATTGTGACGAAGGGGCTTGTTATGCATTGGTCGCTGAGCCGATCATTGAAACTCGTTCGGATGAGAGGTTGGAGTTATATTCTGATGGCCGTAGAGAAGGGCAATGGAATTAACCACAGCTAACATTCTTTCCTCCGCTCGCTTCAACAATATCATCGCTGTTACTGTCGCGCCCTATTCTTA
>NZ_LWGA01000029.1:0-1123 GCF_001635235.1 Oleiphilus sp. HI0117
ACAAAGCGCCACTTTGAGCCGACAGGCATCATTGATAAACCTTCCGTCCAACCGGGGATAACCTGATCTAATGCAAACTCAGCGGGTTCATTTCGGGTAATAGAGCTGTCAAAAACCTGGCCATCAATGAATGAGCCGTGATAGTGAACGCGTACAGTCTGATCAATACTAGGCTTATCGCCCTCTGCACTTTCCAGAATTTCGTACTGTAGACCTGAGTCGGTAACTTGTACGCCTTCTCGCTTGGCATTTTCATCTAAGAAAGTTTTGCACAAATCCTGATACTTCTCGGTACGATCTTTCTCGAACTGCATGCGCTTTTCTTTAATCGTGTCATAGGCTTCGTTGAGTTCGCTTTCGGACAAAGCCGAAGGTTCACCATTAAAGCATGCTCGCAAAGCCTGAATCGTTGCTTCAATATCCATTCCCTCGAAGCGGTTCTTTTGCATCTGACGGCCAAACTGCCATCCAAATCCATAGCTCACTTTCTGCTCGAACGATTGAGGTTTATCTTCAGTCTTCTTTGTCATATCTCTATATCTACTAGTCGTTAAGTTTGTTACTTGCCAATCGAAATGGTCAGTAGGGTAATATCTTAGATGTCAGCGGCCACTTCCAATTCCTCTAATCCCTTCTGTACATAATCCAGCAAACGCTGCATAGACGGCAAGGTGCGGCGGCAAGCCGTAAAGCCGAATTCTAACTGATCTACATAACTGACCAAAGTAATATTCAAGGCAATACGATCCAGAGGTATTGAAACGGGATACATCCCCTCTAGCTGCGCACCATTCCAATACTGTGTTTTCTTTGGCCCTGGTACATTAGAAATAACAACGTTGAATGCCTGAAGTTTTTCCGACAAACCCGTTAACATATTCAAACCAGCGGGTGCCAAGGTCAAAGCGGTATAATTGATCGCTTCTTCAAGCGACATCTGTGAGTATCGCTCTTTGGAATCTTTGACCGAATTTTTTACCATTTCCAAGCGTTTAGCTGGGTCAGCAACATGGGTTCCCAGGCTAGCAAGGATCATCGCAATTTGATTTCCCGCCGCACTATCATCTCGGCGCATAGACATTGGAACCATCGCAACTAAGGGTTTAGTGGGTAAGGAATGTTG
>NZ_LWGA01000030.1:0-1183 GCF_001635235.1 Oleiphilus sp. HI0117
AATTATTACCGAGTCACATGGCTTTGCTTTGTACGGCGACCTTAAATACCCGCAGGACTTTTCTCATTTTGACCATGTCAATCCTAACGCCGCCAAAGGTGTGAACCTGCGTCTAATGGGTTTCGGTTCTTTTGATTCTCTAAACCCTTACATTTTAAAAGGAACCAGCCCCTTCAATTCTCCGGGAATGTTTATGTATGGGTTTACAGAGCTAAATGAAACTTTATTAGCAGGAACCGGAAGCTACTCACCATCAGGCGATGAACCACAAAGTGCCTATGCCCTGTTGGCCGCTAAAATCCGTTACCCCCAGAATTATGCTTGGGTCGAGTTTGATATCCAGCCAGAAGCACACTTCCATGACGGGCACCCGGTCGACGCTGAAGATGTTGTGTTTTCATATACTACCCTTACAGAAATCGGGCACCCGCGTTTCAAACAAAGCCTTCGCGCCGTTACCAAAGTCAAAGCGATTGACGCCGATACAGTGCGCGTTGAGTTCGATCAGGCCGACCAAGCTGCAAATATCTTACGATTTGGCGAAATGCCGATATTACCCGCGCACTTCTGGGTGGATAAAGATTTCGAACGCAGCTCCCAAACCATTCCACTGTTAAGCGGGCCTTATAGAGTCGGTGACGTAAAGGTTGGCCAGTCAATCAAGTTAGAGCGTGTAAAAGACGCTTGGTTTACTAAGTTGCCTAAGGGTGAATTAAATATCTATAAAGGTAGATATAATTTCGATACCGTAGTGATAGATTTTTACCGCGATCAGTCAGTGGCATTTGAGGGCTTTAAGTCTGATAGCTTTGATCTGTTTTTCGACTATACCGCAAAAAACTGGGCTAAGGCCTACGACTTCCCTGCCTTGAATGAAGGTAAGGTCATTAAAGCGGAAATTAAACATGATATTCCCAGCACCACTCAGGCTTTTTTCTTTAACAACCGCCGTAAGATATTTTCCGATCCAAAAGTCAGAGAAGCACTGAGCTTAATGTTTGACTTTGAGTGGACGAACAAAGCCCTTTTTAATGGCGCTTATAAGCGAAACCAAAGCTACTACCCTAATTCAGCATTCAAAGCTACTGGCCTCCCTAGTGAAGAGGAGCTTGAACTACTATTGCCTCATAAGAAAAATTTGCCTGTTTCCCTATTTGAGTCTGCCTTTTCCCTACCCAAAACT
>NZ_LWGA01000031.1:0-918 GCF_001635235.1 Oleiphilus sp. HI0117
CCATTGTACCAATACTTTATTTTACTAAATTATCACTTCTGGCAAGTAAGGAAAATCACTCAAGGGGCGCTTATCCATTCTTCTGTCATCGGTATGACGCCTATCAAAAGGTCCTAGACTTTCTAGACTGGGCATCAAGCTGTCTCTTCGACTACTGACCCGACGATCCAAGCTAAGGTCATACCCTACTTTGCCCGCCATGACTTTTCGTTTTTTGCCAATATTTTTACTTACAGTTCTCTTTCTGCTTGAAGTGTACATTTACCACCTCCTCGCTTCCGGGTGAGAAGCGCTAAGCTATTCACCTATTAGTCTACGCCTAAATTCGACACCCCATTAAATTGTTTTGTCATAGTAATTCTGTGTTCATAGTTTTGAGTTATTAGTGAAGCCAGCGCGGCCGAAGGATCTGCCTACAGAAGTCGACTTACCTCGTGCCCGTAGGCAGAGGGTTCCACCCCTCGCTGATCAACCCCGTGCTAGCCCTCGTGCAAGCCGTAGAAGGATCTGCCTAAATGAGTAATGTACTGCTTGAATCAAGTACTCCCCCGCTAAAAAAAAGGCCGAGCAGTGGATCACTGATCGGCCTTTGCATTCCCTTTAGACTATGCGCTAGAAGTCTTCCCAGTCATCATCATCGTTTGAGTTATCACCACTGTATTTGATCACCTGATCTTCTGTCGGAGCAATACCGGTATCCATCGGCACCGAAGTCGTTTGCTGTGGAGCTTGGCTGACAGAAGGAGTCGGTGCAGGCGCTGATGTAGGTGCTGAAGCAGGCGCGCTAAATATTGCGGCCTGGTGATTCCCCACTCTGAAGAAGCTAACCATCTGATTCAAGGCTGATGCTTGCTCACTCAAAGCCTCACTAGAGGCACTTGCCTCTTCAACCAAGGCTGCGTTTTGCTGGGTCATATC
>NZ_LWGA01000032.1:0-1006 GCF_001635235.1 Oleiphilus sp. HI0117
GGTTATGCAATTGAGTACGATTTCTTTAACCCTCAAGACTTGAAACAAAGCCTAGAGACAAAGTTTATCGAGAACTTGTTTTTCGCTGGCCAAATTAACGGCACAACTGGTTATGAAGAAGCCGGTGCCCAAGGTTTACTTGCTGGTATGAATGCTTCGTTGAAAGCAAGTGGTGATATGCTTTGGTGCCCTCGTCGAGATGAAGCTTATATCGGAGTACTGGTTGATGATCTGATTACACTAGGAACCAGTGAGCCTTACCGTATGTTTACAAGCCGTGCTGAATACCGTTTGTTACTACGCGAAGATAATGCTGACCTAAGGTTAACTGAGATCGGACGTAATTTAGGTTTTGTAGGTGATGAGCGCTGGTCACAATTCTCAAGCAAGCGCGAAGCAATCGAGAAAGAAACAGAGCGTCTAAAAACAACTTGGGTGCAACCTGGCTCAGAAGGTGGGAAGATTGCTGACAAATATTTTGATCGACTATTTCGAGAGAATACAGCCTTCGTGACTTGCTAAAGCGTCCTGAAATCAATTATCAAAGTATTGCTGAAATAAACGGTGATCCAACAATTTCTAATGCTGTTGCTGAACAGATTGAAATACAAACCAAGTATGATGGTTATATCAGTCGTCAACAGGATGAGATTGATCGTTTAAGAAAGAATGAATTAACCAAGCTGCCAATCGATTTCAATTATGATGGAATTTCTGGTCTATCCAATGAGATTAAGCAAAAACTATTAGAGGTTAAACCAGAAACAATTGGCCAGGCATCTAGAATTCCGGGAATTACACCGGCTGCTGTGTCATTGGTACTCATATATCTGAAGAAAAAATCTTTATCTAAATCAATCAAACATGAAAGTGCCTGATTTCGGCACTTCACGTATCTTAAAAGAGAATAGACGTGATCAATGCATCGCAACGTGCCAACTTTAGTAATATTCTAAGCGACGCGGCAGAAAAAATAGGTATTACTCTAAATGAAGAGCAGAATGGC
>NZ_LWGA01000033.1:0-1016 GCF_001635235.1 Oleiphilus sp. HI0117
CCTGACTCATAGCCAGTCAGACTTGCCAGACGATCGGCAAATTCGCTACTATAAGACATATCCTCAAAACGCCTAACCGTCTCTGAGAATACCTCGCCCGGCTCCACGGGTGGCAGCTGATAAGGGTCACCCATAAAGATCACTTGTGTGGTGTCAGGCACGGTTTTGATTAACGCATGCATTAAAGCCAAGTCGATCATTGATGACTCATCAACAATTAAGATATCAGCTTCAGTAAGTGCAATTTCACTCCGCCCCGAAAAGAGGCTCTCTGCGTTAAGTTTTTCTGAATAAGAGTGTTGCGAAGGTAAAGCTTTATGGTCGATTAAGAAACGGTGTATCGTCTCACCATTAGCAGGCAAACACGCGCTAAGTGGAAGCATATCTGAGCCTTCTAGCACAGCCTGCTCAGTTTCGATTCGCTTAAGTTGGAAGGCGATTGAGTCCGCTAGACGAACGGCAGCCTTTCCTGTCGGGGCGAGCAACCTTACTTTTGCTGGTCGGCCCAAACGTAGCCTGAATGATTGATCGACCAAGTGCAACAGGCTTGCTGCTGTGGTGGTTTTTCCGGTACCGGGTCCCCCAGCAATCAAAGTTGTTTTTTGCAGCAAAGCATGTGCAGCTGCAACGGCTTGCCAGTCTGGTTTCTCGTCTGAGTCCACACCATTTAATGCAAACATGCTTTTTAAACACTGACTCAAACGATCCAACTGAGACTCGCTGAGTGCTTCGTCACTCAGGCTTTCACTGCTCACCCTTTTCGCTAACCAAGCTTCGAATTCACACTGTAGATTCCAATAACGAGTCAAATACAGCTTATCACCCGAAACAACCAAGGGCTTGACACTCTGTTTTGCATGCAGCCTCTTATGAGCTCTCGCTTGTGAGAAGTCATCGACGACGGAGAGCTGCAATAAGCTAGCTTTGAAGTCGTGATCAAGTCCTATCTTATGAGCTGACAAGGCAATACAGATTTGCCCCTTACTCGTCGCGTAGGACAGTTCACAGATTAAAAG
>NZ_LWGA01000034.1:0-487 GCF_001635235.1 Oleiphilus sp. HI0117
AATAGTTAAGAATTCATTTTATAGCTGTCTTTCTTCGCATAGGCAAAGTCGTTCAGAACTTTTTCAAAGCGCCTCGAATAAGCCTTTGGCTTGCTTAGCATCAGCTGACAGAAAACTTGCTGAACCTTTGTGTTGCTAGTTTTAGAGTAAAGTTGAAGTGCATATTTTGAGAAGTCTCTGACCATAAAATCAAATATTTGATCAATTAGGTCATCGTCAATTTCATTCAGATCCCAGCTTTCTAAAATCAACTGGCCGTAAGCGACCAAGGTAAATAACTCACCGACAATGAGTAAAAAGTCGATGTCCTTAATTTGCATCTTATTTGGGCGGGCCAGCATGAGCATTTTTTTGAAGATGGCTATCTGCTTTTTGAAAATATTGACGTTGGGCAAGTCGCATTTATCATACGCCAAGTGATAGTCGTGGAAGCGAGTTTTTCCGAGCCCTTTTGGGGTGAGTAGTTTGGCAAAAATCTGTTCCTTCT
>NZ_LWGA01000035.1:0-1267 GCF_001635235.1 Oleiphilus sp. HI0117
ATCAGAAAATTTCCAATCTGATTCTCCTGCACTTACAACGTCACTCTGACCACCACGCGCATCCGACTCGCGCTTACCAAGTTCTCCGTGATTATCATGGTGTACCTTCTCTTCCTGCCGGATACCCATGGATGTTCGTATTAGCGATGATTCCACCGGTTTGGTTTTCGGTAATGGATCCGAAGGTTGTGAAATGGGCTGGTGGAGATATGGACAAGGTAAATATCGAGCCCACTAAGCGCGACGAGATCTTCTCTCGTCACCATCACCCTGAAGTAGAGAAGGCTGCCTAGGCAGGCTAAGTCTAACGGGATTAGAACACAATTACTGAACGGGTTTAGGTGCGTCCATGCTTGTACTTTCTTTATTGGCTCTGATCGGAGTCGCAGGGTTTGGCTCATTCCTGCTTAAAAACAGAATACAAAAACGAGCCATAAGAAAGTGGATGATCACTGTTCATGGATTAGCCGCCTCAGGTGCTTCGGTTCTGCTGATACTGGGTCTGTATGATGCGCATTCAGCAGATACTACCAACTCATGGAACTGGGTAGGACTTGTGCTCACTCTAGGTGTGGTCATTGGTTCGTATCAACTGTTCAGAAAAGTACTCAAAGGTAGGTCGAAACCTTTGATCTTGCAGTGCCTGCATGGTGTGTTTGCAGCGAGCGCGATATGCGTTTTGGCCTACTCGATGATTATTTAATACAACGACATATCAAAACTTAATAAAGGAGCAAAGACATGGCTCAATATGAATGCCCAGATTGTGGCTACATTTATGACGAAAGCAAAGGCGCTGAGCACGAAGGCTATCCTGCAGGAACGCTATGGAAAGATATTCCGGATGACTTTCCTTGCCCTGACTGCTTTGTGAGAGAAAAGCCAGATTTCGAAGAGCTGAAAGATTAATTGAGGAGCGATCATGAGCACAGAGAATTATAGAAAGTATTGTTGTATCACTTGCGACATGATTTATGACGAAGCATTAGGGATGCCCGAAGAGGGTATCGCGCCGGGTACACGCTTCGAAGATATTCCGGACGACTGGACCTGCCCGGAATGTTCGGCTTCAAAATCTGATTTCTATCTTGTCGAATAGGTGGCAGCCATGAAGCATATTATCATTATTGGTTCTGGGCATTCCGCGATTACGCTCGTCCGTGAACTTCGAGCGCACGGTAAAGCACTTAAGATAAGCTTACTTACGCAAGATTCAGGTGATTTGTACTACAAGCCAAATTTATCGAAAGCGATTTCAATGAATAAG
>NZ_LWGA01000036.1:0-7140 GCF_001635235.1 Oleiphilus sp. HI0117
AGATGGGTGATATTCTTGCTGCCGATGGCACGACTCTGATTAAGAGCTCTAATGACCCGGATTTTAACGGTGTTATCTCTGACGGTGGTACAGGCTTCTACCTATACACTAACTGGGAAGACCGCCCAGGAAGCATGAGCCGTATGAACCTAAGCAACCTTGGCGCAGGTGAGACGGGTTACCAAAATATATCTCTTGAAGGTATGTTAGATTTCTCTTCAGTTGATGGAACGTGGGTAAACTGCTTCGGTACTGTCAGTCCTTGGGGCACGCCTTTGACAGCAGAAGAGCTTTACTTTGATGACACGGCTGATTGGTTTGATGAATCATATCAATACTTCAGCAACCCTCAATCACTTGCTCAGTACTTGGGTTACCCAACTGACGGTTCTGGTGCATGGCCAAACCCGTACAAGTATGGCTACATTGTTGAAGTCGGTACGTCTAGCACTGCTGCAGACCCAGCGCTTGCAAACGTAGAACTAAATAAACTTGAGCTTCAAGGCCGCTTCTCTCACGAAAACAGCGTAGTGATGCCTGACCAGAAAACAGTATTCTTGAGTGATGACGGAACGGGTGTTGTGTTCTTCAAGTTTGTTGCTGATGCAGCAGGTGATATGAGCTCTGGTACTTTATACGCTGCGAAAGTCACTCAGACGAATGGTGTTAGCGATCCTTCTGAAGCTGCTTTTGCAATTGAGTGGATTGAGCTTGCGCACGGTGCTGAAGCTGATATCGAAGCTGCAATTGCTGAATATGATGCGGGCACACTTGCTAGCCCAAGCTATATTACTGATCAGCAAATCAATGATTGGGCTGAAGCTAAGCTTTCTCAGGATCTAGATGGCAGCGGTTCTGTTGCAGCTGATCCCTTTACTGATGACCGTCCTGCTTTCCTAGAGAGCCGTAAAGCAGCTGTTGCTTTGGGCGCGACGGGTGAGTTCCGTAAGATGGAAGGTGTTGTTATCAACTATGGTCTTGCAGATAACTGGTGGAATGCTGGTGCTGCTGATGGTGATCAGGCTTACATGTATATGGCTATGTCATCATTTGACAAAACAATGGCTGATGATGAAGGTGATATCCAGCTAGACGGCACTCACGGCCCATGCGGTGTGGTATATCGTATGACCTTGAAAGAAAACGCTGGCAACGTAGACGTTGATACTATGGTTCCTGCAATTGTAGGTGGCCCATACTACTCTGATCGTGATGTGAATGAGTGTAGTGTTAACAATATCTCTAACCCGGATAACCTAGCTGTAATGGACGACGGTCGTCTATTGATTGGTGAAGATACTGGGAATCATGAAAACAATGTTATCTGGGTATATGAAGATCCAGCACTGTAGTTTTCATTAAGTTAGTACTCTAAGAGTACTGTAAGGGGAGGGCGAATTGTTGCCCTCCTTTTTTCTCAGACACTAAAGAAATTCTTATGAAATATATTAACCTATTGGCCTTACTTGTTCTGATGAGTGCTTGTAGCAGTGATTCGAATACGAGCAAGAGCAACACACAAAATGACCCTGATGCTGAAACAGAGCTATTAGCGAGTCTTAATTTCCCGACAGAGATTAATGAGGGAACATCAGGTCAGCTTCGTGCGACGGAAGATGGCATTACCTATAACAAAGAAGCGATTGTCCCTCCTCAGTGTTATACCAAACATGAAGCAAAGCACAATCCATGTATGGCTTGTCACCAGACACATCCTTTTGGCTCCAGCACAAACTATATGGCCGATGGCGTATTACAGGCAGAATATGCTTTCTCTGATGTTGGGGTGACCAATCATTGGAAGAACTTGTTTGAAGATAAGACTGAAAAGGTTGGTCAGATCTCAGATCAAGAGGTTATTGATTACATTAATACGGATAACTACACGCCTTTAATTGAGCAATTAGAAGCAAGTTCGGATTGGGAAGGCCCTATCCCAAAACTTGTAAATTTACAGCAAGGCGCAGATGCTTTTGACGACGAAGGCATTGCCAAAGACGGCAGCTACTGGGTCGCATTTAATTACAAACCTCAACCTAGCACCTTTTGGCCAACAAATGGCTCTACAGATGACGTAATGGTGCGCTTACCTGAAGAATTCAGAGCGGCTGCCGAGAGTTGTACTAACGATACCAGTGCTTATTCACGAGATACTTATTTAGCTAACCTTGCGATTATGGAAGCGGCGATTAAAAACCTGGATTCAGTATCCTTGCCACAAGTTGATGAGCGCGTATTTTGTACCGACTTGAATAATGATGGTCACCTTGGTGTGATTTACGAAATCGATAGACCCGCTTTCTATGTGGGGCAAGCGTCTGATGTAGCGGTCGTACCAATGCTTTACCCTGAAGGTGTTCAATTCCTTCATACTGTTCGTTATGTAGGCGTGTCAGCTGATGGTGATATAGGTGTGTCACCACGAATGAAGGAAGTGCGTTACATGCGCAAATTCAAATTGTTTGATGAGCCTGATTTGATTTCCATGTATGGCAACGAGCGACAAGAAAAGATTGATGAAATATTGCCGAAGTATATCAATCGTGGTGATCATGGGCTTGATAACAGCTTTGGCTGGATGATTCTGGGCTTCATAGAAAATGCCGACGGTTCAATGCGTAGACAAAGCTATGAAGAACATAACTTCTGCATGGGTTGTCATACCTCGATTGGCAGTACGATAGATCAGACTTTTGCATTTCCACGGAAGGTTACAGGCTCTGAAGGTTGGGGCTATATTAACTTGAAGGGCATGAAAGATGCGCCGGTAATGGGTGATACCGAAGGTGAAATCCTGGACTACCTAAAGCGAGTTGGTGGTGGCGATGAGTTTCGTGAGAACGGTGAAATGCTAGAGAAATGGTTTAATGAAGACGGGACAGTTAAGGAAGAAGAGGTGGTTGCCGCCGATGTATATGAGCTGCTAACGCCTTCTGTTCGTCGAGCACTTGATTTAAACAAAGCCTACATGACCATTGTTGCTGACCAGGACTTTATCCATGGTCGAGACGCGAACATTACGCCGGTGACAAATGTTTATAAGGAAGTGGACCCGGATACTGCGCCGACGCTACCAGCAGATAAACAGCGTATGAAAGATATTCGTTTGCAGTGGTAAGTGGCATATGAAATGAGAAGGGGGCTTAATATAAGTCCCCTTCTGCGTTTTGGTATTTCCTTTTTAGTGTTTGCCCTTTAACGCGTGACAAACTCTGGGCCAGCGCCCATGCTCCAAATAATGACGGTGCCGATTAATGTTGTCACCAGATAAACCAGAGAAACTGTTAATATCGCACCGACAAAGAAGAAGGCTTGATCCTGGGATATCTTCAGTACATGAGGTAAACCGTCATACATCAGGTAAGCTGCATAACCCGCTGCTGCGAGGAAAATAGCAGCATTCACCCAAGGCTCTGGGTACAGTGGTGCTAAACCAGCTAGGAACAGAGGCGTGCAGGAGTAAGCGACGAGTGCTATTCCGTTCGCGGCAAACTCATCATGGCCACTGCCATAGTTGCGAGACATCCAGTCAATCATAAAGCCAATAAAGTAAATGCCCGCGACCATGGCGACATAAGTCAAAATACTGAGCGTCATTGCACTCGATTGAGAAAGGTAAACTAACTGGCCTTCACCCACTTGCCAACCATATTGAGTGGTTGAAATGTAGGCGCATACTGGGGCAATCAAGGCGAGAAGGCAGATATAGGCGGCCATCTTAAGCGGGCTTGAATGTTCTTTTCTTATTGATTCCCACTCTTCATCGGGGTGTGTGAACATTCCAGGGACATGACTTAATAACATACGGTAAACCTCTATTGATCATTATTGTTTTTTAGGAGTTACTGCGCTGTCTATTTCTTAGACAGTTTTATTATAGGCCAGTCAGGGTTCAGAAGCTTAGATCTCTTTGCACTTAAAAAACGACGTGTACTTCCCCTTTGTTCTTATGAACTCCGCTTTTGAGTGAGCGTAGGAAGGCTTACACTTTGCGAAACAGATAATCATCCATATAACTTTCACCTCGTTGAATGGAGGCGAAATGCTCGAGTTCCAGGTGCTCGTTTATATTTCTGAGTTCACCTGGCTCTAGGCAGAAGCGACGGGAAAAGCCGTTTTTCTCATGATGGGTGAGGTTAAAGGTGCTCAAAAGTAACTTTCCACCGGGGCGTAACAGTGCGATGAACAGGGGCCAATAATGAGGCGCTGGTTTAAAGTGCGTCATCACGATGTTATCAAACGTCTCTAGCTCGTTTAGTTGTTCTGGGTGATCGAGGTCTAAGGTATAAGTGCTTACTTCTAGGTTTTTCTCTTGTGCGAAGGTGTTCAGTCGATCCAGGGCGACTTCTGATATGTCGGCAGCCGATACAGTAAAGCCTTTCGCGGCTAGGAATAAGGCTGCTGCACCGTCGCCACTGGCAATATCAAGCACACTGCCGGGTAGGAGCTGGTCTAAAGCCTCCTCGATAAAAGCGGGTGCTTTCGCTTGAATCATCGGGCGCTCGCTAAAGCGCTTATTCCAGCGAGCTTGGTCTTCTTTCATGGTCTTCTCTTTCTAGTGAGTAGGCTTGCTAACAAGAATAAAAGGGCTGAGGGTTTAATTCTCGCCCTCAAGTAGCCAGACATATTCAGTGATAGGAAAGGCTGCTGAAAACTTGTCTGAAACCTTCGTGCTATCAAGGGGCCGCAAGTTGTAATGCTGTGCGTAGTGTTGCTGCAACTCTTCTTCGCTAACTGAAAAAGGCGGTCCACCCATTAGGCTCTGATCATACTGATAGCAAACCACTAGCTGAGGCGTTCCAGCAACCAGAGTGTTGAGGTGTGAGGCATATTGCTTGCGCATCTCTACAGGCAAAGCAACTAAACTGCCACGGTCAAACACAGCGTCAACCTGGCCAAGCGTTTCTTTATCGACACTGAAGAAATCACCGACTAGTATGTCTACATTCTCAGCATGATAGCGTTTAATTTGCCCCTGGGTGCTCACTTCTGGCCGAACGCCCATTTCATCGAAAAGTTGTTGTATGGCCAACTCGCTTAACTCGATGCCAACAACCTGAAATCCCTTAGAGGCTAGCCAAGGAATATCGAGAGTTTTCCCACATAAAGGTAAAAGTATTCGTTTACCGGGGGCGAGCTTGAGCAAGTCGAGGTGTTTTACCAAGTTAGGGTTTGCTTCACTTTCATGAAAGCCGATGGTGTTGTTTTTCCAACAATTGAACCAAAAATCGGATTGCATAGAGATACCTGGGATGAGCTTAGGAAGGTTAAGTATTTTAACGCTGTCTAGCGCTTAGGCAAGTGTAACTAAGTGTCGACATAAAAGGATCTTACTTATTTAGAAGATTCTAAATGCTAATTGGTAGATAATAACACTTTAAAGCTTGCTCCCAGGGCAGGCTGATTCATTGTTAGATTCATGTTGAAACCTAAAAGAGAATATCTATGCCTAATTGCCCGAAGTGCGATTCTGAATACCCTTATGAAGACGGCCCTAGTTTTGTTTGTCCTGAGTGCGCCCATGAATGGCCCATTAATGCTGAAGAAGATGAAGATCGTTTGATTGTAAAAGATTCAAATGGCGCAGTGTTAGCTGATGGCGATAGTGTTACCGTTATTAAAGACCTTAAGATCAAAGGCTCTTCTTCAGTCGTAAAAGTTGGCACCAAGATCAAAAATATTCGCCTGATCGAAAGCTCTGATGACCACAATATTGATTGTAAGATCCCTGGAATCGGTGCGCTTAAAGTGACACCGAAATACGTTAAAAAAGCTTAGCGTTGATAGGCTCTCTCTATAGGAGAGCTTCGATATTCTCGCGTTATATCTTTAGAAGGGTGGGTCTGATGAATTTATCTGAATTTACGCCTGCTCAGTCACAAGAAGTGATTGTGCTGTTCCGTGATGTCTTTTCTATGGCCGAGGGACTGGACGAGGGTTTGTTAATTGGCGATTTAGTTGCCGATTTGATTGCCAGCACTAGTATAAGAGTCTAAGGGGTCGGTGACAAATAAGAATCAGTTGTCACCGACCCCTTATTTCCTTATTTACACATAAAGGAGTTTAAGCAATGTCTACCAACCGCCAATTTACTAAACATCAATTCGGCCCAAAAGGCTGGACACCTGAGCGAATCGAGTCTCTTAAAGGTAAGACTTACCTCATCACCGGTGCTAATAGTGGTACCGGTAGAAGTAGATGATGCGCTTGATCTTGCTGAACGAATTCAAGTGTAGTTATTGTTTAGCCGTGTTGGTTAATTCCTTGCCAGCCTGAATAAAGTCATGTAAATTTATTTGTAAGACATATTCTTACGAAGAGGTTTGTTATGGCAGATACCGTTACATTTAGACCTACTGATGATCAAGGCGGTTTTATTGAAGGTCTGATTAGTTCAGGTGATTACTCTAACCAAAGTGAAGTCATTCGCGCTGGCTTGAGACTTCTGCAAGAGCATTACGCTGAATCAAAGCTAGCAGAATTACGCCAGCTTATTAAAGATGGTGAAAATAGCCCCATTATCGAAAATTGGAATGCTGATGATTTTATTCAACGGATGAAGAAAAAGCATAATGCATAAAAACCAAAGCTTTTTTGTACACCAAAAAGCAGATGAAGACTTAGAAGCTATTTTTGATTATAGCCTAGAGAAATTTGGTTTTGCTCGAGCTGCACGTTATATCAAAGATATAGAAATAATGTTTAAGCAATTAGCTTGCAATCCTCAGAAGGGAAATACGTTTGATATCCAACTACCAAGCTGTTTGCATGTAAGAGTTGAGTCACATTTCATTTATTATGCAGAGTGCCAGGGTGGCATTGAAATCTTCAGGGTTCTTCATCAACGCATGGAACCAAGTAAACATCTAATTGATATCCTAGATCAAGATTAAGCTCTTTGCCGCCAATGAATTTGATGTAACTTTTTGAGACATCTAATCGGAATTTTCTTCACTAGTGCCAATGAGTCCGCATTTAAGACCCTGACAACTCAAATAGGGTGCGCCGTGCGCACCGATAAACCCCGCGACTCAAACAAACAGTAATGGGGGGGCGGCCAAAGCAATTTCCCTAACCTGTAGGCAGAGCCTTCCACGGCTCGCAAGCGGGCTAGCACGGGGCAGATTCATGCGAGGGGTT
>NZ_LWGA01000037.1:0-1117 GCF_001635235.1 Oleiphilus sp. HI0117
AAGCGGATGCATCAACATTTGTGATTAAAACTGTAAATGGCAAGGTTCGAAAGAAAGGTAAGGGTTTAAGTTTCTTTTATAGCCCAGCAACGACATCGATCGCAGCGCTACCTGTCAACGTGCAAGAAGCGCCGTTTATCTTTGGCTTGCAAACGGCAGACTATCAATCTGTTCGTGTTCAAGGGCAGGTCAGCTTTAGGGTTGAGTCGGCAGAAAAGACGGCAGATATGTTGAACTTTTCCTTGGCCAAAAACGGTGAGTCATTTATTTCTGATGACCCAATGAAATTGAGTGATCGTGTAATTCGAAAGTTACAGACGACTGCGCAAAGCAATATTCAGAAGTGTAGCTTAAGGGAGTCCTTAGTTGCCGTTCAATCATTGGTAGAGCTATTAAGAAAGGCTGTTAGTAATGACCCTTCTTTGGATGAAATGGGCTTGATGGTTTTGGATATTTCAATCACCGCCATTACCCCTACGCCAGAAACTATGAAAGCTTTGGAGGCAGTGGCAAGAGAAGAGATACTTAAGCAGTCAGATGATGCAACATACGGTCGTCGCAAAGCGTCTGTAGAGCAAGAACGTATGATCAAAGAGGCAGAGCTTGAAACGGATATGTCTGTTCAGCAAAAAGAACAACTTATGGCGGAGCAGAGAGTTGCAAACGAACGTGCACTTTTAGACAGCAAAGCGCAAATAGAGCAGGAATCTTTGCAGGCAGAAATTGATAGAGAGGAGCAACGTAAAGACCTTGTTATGCGCAGTGCTGAGAATAATCGGACTGAGGCGGATGTTGAGAGCTATGCAATTGCCTCAAAAATGGAAGCGTTTAAAACCTTACCTGTAGAGAACTTAAAAGCAATGGCCTTAGCCAATATGGAGCCAGATCAGCTGATGGCCATGGCGTTTGAATCGTTAGCACAGAACGCTGGCAAAATTGGTGAATTGACGATTACGCCAGATTTGTTCGGCCAAATGATGAAACGAAATGTGGCTTGATAAATTGACTTTGAATTTAATGACTAAGAAGAGTAAATGACATGAACGATTGTACCTTTGTGCTAGTAACCCGAAAGACTCGATTGCAAGAGTTGGTCGAGCGCTTCAATAGCTGGGCT
>NZ_LWGA01000038.1:0-1609 GCF_001635235.1 Oleiphilus sp. HI0117
AAGAGTTAACGGGAACGGACATATACGGCAGAGTTTCTAGCGAGGTGTTTGAACGCTTTCGACAAGAAAAAGAGCGACACACGCTACTGACGGTCAAGTTGGAAGGTCTAGAGCAGACTAGTCCCGAGGAGCTTGAATTACTGTATGCTGAAGAACAGGCCCTCGAAGAAAAGCGTAAGACTGCTTTGCTTAAAAGAGGCGATATTCAGGCACAGGTTTCTCATATTGAAAAGCTTGAAAAATTGCAGGCGAGTAATAAGCAGTGTCGTTCAGCGCTCGATGCGCATGTTCAATATTGCGACAGTTTAGCACCCGAGTTTGCAAGGCTTGAAAGAGCCCTACCAGCGAGAGTGCTCTCACCATATTATGAACAATATCAGCGCGCTCAAGCTCAACAAAACCAATATGATAAAAACTTCCAGGAAATCAATGCCTCTTGTAGCTTAAAGCAAGAGGAATTCCACCTATTAGAAGGTAATTGTCAGCTTGCTAAAAATGAATACCAGGATGCTCAGAATACCCATGTAAGACTAGAAAACTTTCTAGTTGAGCAGCTTGTTCCTTTAGATCAAGGTATTACTTCCCAGCAGAAAAGCATATCAACCGCCGATGCCGAATTAGTTGAAATAGACGCCAGAAAAACTCAAACGCTAAAACAGCTGCAAGACTGTGCCAAGCAGATTAAAAATAGCCACGACATAACTAAGTCCGTGGGCGAGTGGCTGGAAAAGCATGAGTGGCTTAGAGGTGCGCAAACCCAGCTTGACGGGATTGCCACGCTATTCCAACAGTATAACCGGGTAAAAGAGCAAACGGTGTCTCTGGCAAAGCTGCTTGAAAGCGACAATGCAGTTAAGTTGGCGAAGGAAAAAGGCCTAAGAGAATTAAATTCGCAACTTGTTATCCGAGAGCAAGAGCATAAAAAACTCCTTAGTCGATCTTCGAGTGCAAAAACAGCACTAGATCGCTTTCTAGAAGAGCTTAATAAGCAGTTGAGTTTGGAAACGTTAGAGAATCTTATTCAACAGAATTCCCTCAGAAAGAATGCGGTAGCCGAGTGCAAGAGAATATTTGAGCAAGCGCAGGATCAAAAGCTTAGTTGTCGACAAATCCTGTCGTCTATCGAAAAACAAGATGCTTCGATAGCAAGCCTTGAGGCTGAGCTTGTTAGCCTTCGAACAGCCTATCAGCAAGCTAATAAGTATTTCTTGTCATTAAAAGAAAGAGTCTTGCTCGAAAACCGTATTGTCAGCTTAAGTGAGCACCGAGCACAATTAAAAGAAGGCGAAGCTTGCCCTTTGTGTGGTTCCGTGGATCATCCAATGTTAGATGGATATGGCGAGCTTGAGTCTTCGTCAACGAATGATGAGCTTCTTGCTCAAGAAAAAGTTGCTGAAGCGTTAAAAGAGCAGGGACTTGCCAAGAAGGAAGCCTTAATTCGTCAAGGTGCGGAACTTGAAGGGTTAAGAATAAGAGCAGAGGAGTCACTGAAAAAAGAGGCGGAAACCCAGCAGGTTTGGGCAACTTATGCTGCTCAAATTAATTGTAGTTTGCTTGTAGCAGATGAAGGTGTCCCTCAATTTTTAGAAGAAGTCTTAAGTGATATTGA
>NZ_LWGA01000039.1:0-993 GCF_001635235.1 Oleiphilus sp. HI0117
AAAGCCGGACTTGTTGTTAGGAAAACCTATGCCTGTCATGGCGCTTAGAGCTTTCTATCAGTGGTATGAGAAGCAAGGTGAGCCGCTAGACTTTGAGCCAGCAGAGCAAGTTCAATGGCTGATTGACTCAAATGAACGCTTGAACGAGTACGAGGCTGTTGCTTTAGAGTCAGGGCTCAAGATGAAGGTTAACCTTGAGGTCGACGTGGGTTTGCATCGTGGTGGCTTTGCTGACATGAGTGAGTTTAGGTCTTGTCTAGAGCGTATTAAACAATCTGATTTATTGAGCCTTAGCGGACTAATGGGTTACGACTACCACGTTGCCAAGGCGCTTAATATTTTGGAAGGAAGGGCTGTCGTGGCTCGTGCTGCAAAAAGTAGCTATCAGCGTTTTGTTAATGTGGTTGACGAAGTATTTGGTTCTCATGAAGGGCTATGTTTAAACGCAGGGGGAAGCCCAACTTATTCCTTGTATCAGCAAGGCGATTTTAGGAATGAATTAGCAGTTTCGTCAGCTCTGGTTAAGCCCAGCGACTTTGATATTCCAACTCTGGAGCATCATGTGCCTGCCGCATTTATTGCTGCCCCCATTTTAAAGGTAATTGAAAAACCAAGTTTGCCCATTGCTTCATCTTTATCTCCTTTTTTGCGGAGTGCGAAGCTGTTACCGAAGAAGGCGTGCTTTATTTATGGTGGCAATTGGCTTGCTGATCCGTGCTATCCAGAAGGCTCTGAACGAGTGAAGTTGTACGGTTGCTCAAGCAATCAGGAAATGTATTCGCTTGCAGAGTCTTCTGAGCTAAAGCCTAACGACTATATGTTCTTCCGGCCCAGACAAAGTGAAGCCTTGTTTCTCCAGTTCGGGCAAATAGCTGTCTATGATCAGGGAAAGATTGTTGCTTGGTGGTCTGTATTTGATACCTCAAAAACACCTCGCTGGGAGCAATAGTTGTAGTGATGGGTATTTTCTTTATTCTCGTTTTACTCAGTTTC
>NZ_LWGA01000040.1:0-1327 GCF_001635235.1 Oleiphilus sp. HI0117
TGACTGGTACTGTGATTTGCCACCAGCATCTCCTCAGATTTGGGGTGAGCAGACTGACGTACCAGAATCTGCAGACTGGTATAACTCTGGCTACATCATTGCTTGGGGTTCTAACGTTCCACAAACGCGTACACCTGATGCTCACTTCTTCACTGAAGTTCGCTATAAGGGTACTAAGACTGTATCCGTTACACCTGACTACTCAGAAGTTGCGAAGTTGACCGATGAGTGGATTCACGCGAAGCAAGGTACTGACTCAGCAGTAGCGATGGCAATGGGCCACGTTATTCTGAAAGAGTTTCACGTAGATAAGCCAAGTGCTTACTTCACTGAATACGTGCGTACCAAGACTGATTTCCCTTACTTGGTTATGTTAGAAGAGTCTGATCAAGGCTTACAGCAAGGTCGCTTCCTAAGAGCCTCTGATCTCGATGGTAACTTGGGTCAAGAAAACAACCCTGAGTGGAAGACGATTGCAGTTAACGATGCGAGCAATGAGTTGGTTTCACCTACCGGTTCAATAGGTTATCGCTGGGGTGAAAAAGGTAAGTGGAATATTGATCAGCTAGACGGTAATACCGGCGAAGAGATCAAATTAGGCTTATCACTAAAAGATAGTGCAGACGAAGTGGTTGAAGTTTCCTTCCCTTACTTCGGTGGACAAGAGCACGAATACGGTTATTTTGATCATACTGATCACGATGCGAATCAACTACGTAAAGTACCTGCTAAGAAAATTAAGTTAGCAGATGGTAGTGAGAAGTTGGTTGCAACTGTATTTGACCTGACTCTTGCAAACTACGGTGTTGAGCACGGTTTAAACTGTGCAAATTCAGCATCAAGTTTTGACGAAGACAAGCCATACACGCCAGCATGGCAAGAAAAAATCACCGGTACGCCGCGTGAGCAGATCATCAAGATCGCACGAGAGTTTGCAGACAATGCAAACAAGACGACTGGTCGCAGCATGATCATTATCGGTGCGGCGATGAACCACTGGTACAACATGGACATGAACTACCGTGGCGTTATCAACATGTTGATGATGTGTGGTTGTATCGGTCAATCTGGTGGCGGTTGGGCTCACTATGTTGGACAAGAGAAGTTGCGTCCTCAGTGTGGTTGGCTACCGCTAGCATTTGGTTTGGATTGGCAGCGTCCACCACGTCAAATGAACGGTACCTCTTTCTTCTACAATCACGCAAACCAATGGCGTTATGAGAAATTGGAAATGGAAGAGGTTGTGTCACCTTTGGCTGATAAGTCTAAGTGGCAAGCTTCTATCATTGACTACAATACGCGTGCAGAGCGTATGGGTTGGTTGCCA
>NZ_LWGA01000041.1:0-619 GCF_001635235.1 Oleiphilus sp. HI0117
TTGTTTTCAAAATACACTTCCAAAAGAGGGTTCGCTGGCCCTAACTGGCTATCAAACTCAGCATTCGATAGGGCGAATTCGGCATCATCTAAATCGTAGGACAAATCGTCCTGAGCTTCCTCATCGGCGGCATCGTACTCTTCCCGAAGAGCTTGATAGTCTGCTTTAGCACCGTCAAGGAGCAGCTCATTAGCTCGCTTGCCATCAAACTGAAGCGTCCAGTTTTCGCCAGCATCTTGCGTATGAAGAACCACGGCACTATGCCCCACTGCCCAGCCATGGGTATCATCAACAAAGTACATCGCTGTGAGCATCGTTGAAACAGGCACCTTTGCCTGAACCCAGTTTTCACCTCCGTCATTAGAGTAAGCAATGACGCCGCGTTCGCCGATTGTTAGCAATCGATCACCGAGAGTCGTGACATCAAGAAAAGCCGACTTCTCGACATTGTTGAAGGTTCGCGAAGGCTCATCTAAACGATCCTTTAATTCAAGCGCACTAAGTGGCCCTGCAAGCAAAAGCAATAGAAAAAGGCGGTGCAGCATTTTGAGGCAAGCATAGCTATTCAACATGATGTTCAGTATTCTTTCCGTAATAAGTAGGTGCTTAATAAATTTAG
>NZ_LWGA01000042.1:0-715 GCF_001635235.1 Oleiphilus sp. HI0117
GAACGGATTTGGTGCCATCAAAGCCTATGCGGCTGCGTCACTTGCGATGCACGGTAACGGTAGCCATTTAATTACCTTGGATAATTGTATTGCGGCGATGAAGCAAACTGGTGAGGCAATGTCAGAAGAGTTCAAGGAAACCTCTCAGGGAGGGTTAGCAGTCAGGTGGGTAGACTGTTAACATTATCTGAATAAATTAGGTATGGGAGATAAAGGATGACAGAAAGCGCAATCGTTTGGCGCAGTTGCGCAAAGGCACGCTTGAAGAAGGTCCCTTTTTTCATTAGGCCATTTGTAAAATCCCGCGTAGAAAAAGTTGCCAGGGCTCGTAATTTAACAGAGATAAATGAGGGCTTGCTAATTGAAATTAAACGAAAAGAAATGCCCGGTTAGAGTGGGAATATTCGTTTTTTCGGTGTGTTTTATCGTCTTTTCGCGGTAAACTCTGCGAGTGTTATAAAGGAACCTCAAATCTCTAATGAATCACTTGTTACTGATCGCCGTTGCTGGCGCCCTGGGCGCGCTTGCGCGTTATGGGCTCGTTTCCCTTGTAGGCTCTCGAGCATTCCCTTGGGGTACTATGACCGCGAACATTCTAGGCTCATTATTGATGGGCTTTGCCTATGTATATATCGTTGAGAAAAGTATCGTTCCTGCTGACATGAAGCCTTTCGTTATGACCGGGTTTCTTGGCGCGTTTACGACGTTCTCTACT
>NZ_LWGA01000043.1:0-1423 GCF_001635235.1 Oleiphilus sp. HI0117
CATACGAAGTGCTTAGAAGGGCCGCCGATCATCATAAGGTGTTGTGTTCGTTTCGTGTTTGGTGGGGGTGAAATCTTTGTGATAGGCCCTTGCGTTGTCATGACCCGTTCACTATTGGCTAGCCCGTCATGTTCGGGGCAAATGACGCCATCAAATAGCGGCAGCGGTAGGCTGGGTTTCATAATGACAAAGCTTTTGGCGCGGTGGGTCCGGGCGAGCATGAGCAGGCTTTTGTGAGTGCCGTGCCCTGCGCCAATGATGATGTCCGGGCTGTTATCCTGTTTTGTGGGAAGTAACAATCCTCGAAAGCCGACTTGCAGTGTTTGGCTGTCTAGCCAGAGCTCTTCGATATTAGTCTGGCGGGCAAGCGCTTTAGTTAGACCTTTTAGCTGACTGATGTGTCCGGCCCGCCCATCATGACAGACCCAAACCATCAAAGGTCGGGTAGCTCTCGTGTTAGATTGGCTTGACATAGATATCGTTTTCCTCGGAAGCGCTCTCTCATCAAGTGATGTGAGAAGCGCTGCTAATCGTCTATACTGCGTCTTTTGAATTTTTCGAAAGGCGCTTATGTTCCGCTTAGTTTACACAATTCTTTTCGCACTCTGTATGCCATTTGTTTATCTGAAGCTTTTATGGCGAGGATTTAAGGCGCCAGAATATAAGGCCAGAAAAATGGAGCGTTTTGGTTTTTTTAATGCGCCAAAGCTGAATAGAAGTATTTGGGTGCATGCTGTGTCCGTAGGCGAAGTGCTAGCAGCGGAGCCAATTATTCGAGAGATTCAAAGGCGTTTTCCAAACCGAGATATCGTTATCACTAGTATGACGCCAACCAGCTCCGAGCAAATTAGAAAGCGCTTTGGCAGTGATGTGTTTCATGTCTATGCACCTTACGATATTCCCTTTATGGTGAAGGCGTTTTTGCGCCGGGTAAAACCTGAATGTCTGATCATTATGGAAACCGAACTCTGGCCAAATATGATTCACCAGGTGATGCGAAGAAACTGCCCGGTTGTCATCGCTAATGCGCGTTTGTCAGAGCGCTCAGCAAAAGGCTACCGACGCTTGAAACCCGCTATTGGTTGGATGTTGAATGATCTGTCACTCGTGCTATGCCAGTACGAAAATGATGCTTCACGATTTGAATCACTAGATATCGCAAAGGAAAAGATTTTTGTAACGGGTAGCGTAAAGTTTGATACGAACGTGGAAGATAGTCATGTTAAAAAAGCCGCTCACCTGAGCGCAAATTTACCCGCTAAGCCTAAGATTTGGGTCGCGGCGAGTACGCATGAAGGCGAAGACGAGCTGGTTTTAAAAGTGCATGAACGTTTGAGGCAGCGCTTTCCCGATGCCTTGCTGGTATTAGTGCCTAGGCACCCTGAGCGCTTCGAAAGTGCTTTTCAGCAATCAAATAAGCAAG
>NZ_LWGA01000044.1:0-1384 GCF_001635235.1 Oleiphilus sp. HI0117
CAACCTAGTAGCAGCCAGCGCGGTAAGACGATAAAGCGCCCCGCTATCAAGCAAAGACCAGCCCAAATGCTTCGCCACGAGCTGAGCAATACTCCCCTTACCCGCGCCGCTGGGACCATCTATCGTTAATACTTTGCATGTCATTCAACTATCTCCAATTTTTTGAATGTCACGAAATTTTTCAGCACCATTCTTTACTACAACTCGTTTTACTCGGAATCGTCTTCAACGCTAATATTCAGACCCACTTCACTAGCCAACTCAACAAAATTTGGAAATGACGTCGCAACATTAGCACAATCCCTAATCACGATTTCACCCTTCGCTCTTAATGAAGCGACAGCGAAAGACATCGCTATTCTATGATCGCCATGACTATGAACTGTACCGCCTTGAATCTCAGAATTCTTGATCACTATACCGTCGTGCTTAACATCCGTTCTAACACCCAGCTGCGCCAAACCATCAGCCATCACTTGTATACGGTCGCTTTCCTTAACACGAAGCTCTTCAGCGCCACTTAAGACCGTCTCTCCCTCAGCACAAACCGCAGCAATAAACAAAACAGGAAACTCATCGATCGCAAGCGGAACCTGATCCTCTGGAATTTTAATTCCTTTAAGAGGTGCATGCTTAACACGAATGTCGCCTACAGGCTCACCACCTACGACAGACTCATTCATTACCTCTATATCAGCACCCATCTGGCGTAAAATGTTGATAATACCAACACGCGTAGGGTTTAGGCCTACGTGCTTGAGTGTCAAATCAGCGCCTGGGCAGATAGATGCAGCAACCATAAAGAAAGCTGCAGAGGAAATATCCGCAGGCACATCAATAGACCCGCCTTTCAGAGAACCACCTCCAGCCAAAGTAGCAACTGCACCCTCTCGCTTTACCGGATAACCAAAACCATTAAGCATACGCTCTGTATGGTCTCGAGTCGGCGCTGGCTCCTGAACCTGTGTTTCGCCATCAGCGTATAAGCCCGCCAATAACAAACAAGACTTTACTTGCGCACTGGCCATTGGCATATCATAACGAATACCTGCCAGAGTTTGAGAACCACTAATTTTTAGAGGCGGACGTCCACCTTCCGCAGACTCAATTTTCGCACCCATTTGACGTAATGGGCCAGCAACTCGCTCCATTGGCCGCTTAGATAAAGACTCATCACCCGTCAATTCCGTATCAAATTTTTGCCCGGCAAGTAGACCGGCAAATAAACGCATACCAGTTCCTGAGTTACCAAGGTAAAGTGGCCCAGGAGGCGCTTGAAGACCATGCAGACCAACACCATGAATCTTAACTCGCCCTTCTTCTGGCCCCTCAATTACAACCCCCATATCCCTAAAGGCCTGAAGTGTCGCCAGACTATCTTCGC
>NZ_LWGA01000045.1:0-932 GCF_001635235.1 Oleiphilus sp. HI0117
GACGCCGAACAAAACAGAACCAATGATCAGCCGCTTATCCAGTTTTTGTTTGTTTGGAAGACAAAACTCGCTATTTATTATCGGCCGACGCTTGAAAATAAAATGGTAGGCGAGCATGGTCGTTCCCACGCCGCTAGCCATAACAAACATTAACGTCGGATCCCAGTTGCCGAAAAGGTCGAGAAAGCCAAGGACTTTTTCTGGGTTAGTCATACCTGAAAAAGCGAGCCCCAGGCCGAATAACAGACCAAAGAAAAGATATATTAGAGCATTCATATGACATGCCTCACGATAGCTACCGTGATGATTCCGCTTGTCATAAAACAAAGTGTAGTGATGATCGAACGCAGGGAAAGGCGACTAATGCCGCAGATGCCATGGCCGCTGGTGCAGCCACTGCCCATTGACGTACCGTAGCCCACAAGTAGTCCGGAAAGGATAATAATAACCGGATGGTTTGGAATGGGTTGAGAATTAATTTGGCTGAGCTCGCTTAAGCACAATGCACCTAAAGCCATTCCTGCTAAGAAGGCAAAACTGTTTAAGGTATTACCTTGTGTGCGCTTAACAAGGCTCTGAATCATGCTGCTGACACCGGTGATACGACCGTAAAAAAGCATAATAAGGCTGGCCGAAAGACCTATCAGTAATCCACCAATTAATGCGGGTGTTATATTCTCCACGAGTACTCCGAGAAATGTTGTTTAAATTTCGGCGGCAGCATAACAGTTTTTTAGGTCAAAATTTAGGCTTGGGCAAAACCTTTTAGTGTCTGAAAAAAGCGATAAGGTTGATCGATAAGCGGTGTATGCCCGCTGTTTCGGAAAGTGAGAACATCGCAATTGGGGTGATGGTCGGCAATGCGGAGTTGGCCGGTACAGGGGTACATCGTTGATTTAAGCCCAACGACTAATGTCAGCGGGCTATTCAGC
>NZ_LWGA01000046.1:0-914 GCF_001635235.1 Oleiphilus sp. HI0117
CTCATTCCATGTTCCAAGCATATCGATCGTCAAGATATCGTGCTTTGCATCGATCACAAAATTGGTTGTCTCTATGCGGCTCCCGCCTTCAACGCTAGAATTCGGGGATGAAGTATATGTAGACATGGCCTTTCTCAACATTCAATTACAATTCACACAGTACTTAACAAAAGTGTATGTCATCACAGCAATATAGCGAGTTTTACCAACAAAAAAACATAAATAAATTTAAATCAGGCATAAAAGCCATACTTTTAGAAGTACTTCACTAACTCCAGCTCTAAATAGTCTTCATCTCTTAGACCGTAAGTTTTCAATTGGTCGTCACTTTCGGCACCGTGAAACACGCGCGCTTCAATATTCAACTTAAGATCGCTCGCCAGTCGCTTGTTCGCCTCGAATGAAAACATCAATTCCTCAGTACGTGGATCAAAAATGACGCCCGTTAGGATTTCAGAGGAGTCTTCATCATTAAAGGCATAACGCCAACCGGCAAAAATATCTCGTTCAAAAGCGTGAGTTGCGTGCTCTTTACGGTCATCAAACATATATTCCAACACCCACCCCAGATCAGCAGAGCTTTCGAAAATACCCACTTGGGTATATTCAAAGCCAAATACTGCGGCGCTATATCGACCTTTTCTACCAAGAGCATCACCAAAGCCGGAATTGGTGATACCTTCAAACTTTAATAGCCAAGAGTCATAAATATATTGAAGTTCAATACCAGTCTGATCGATAAGATGATAATGAGGAACTAACTCAGAAAACGTAGCATTCGGGCGGAAACTGGCTTCACGACTCGTGCCGGAAAAATGAGATAAAGCAAACTCTAATTCACCGACATAATGTGAATAACGGACAGCAAAGTCACTATGCCATTCTTGTGCACCCGATGCATAGCTTGCTTCATC
>NZ_LWGA01000047.1:0-6038 GCF_001635235.1 Oleiphilus sp. HI0117
ACCGCACTCGTAATACGCTTAACAGGAGGAAGGTTCTTTAGGCCATTCCTAACCATTGAAGGAATAAAACCAAACATGCGAGAATCAACACGCATTGTCATGGTTGGCGCATGACCAGCTTCGGCAAAAATATTTAGAACCTCACCAACCTTGTGTGGGTCTGGGTCAGTCAAATGGAAACATTTTCCATCTTCACCATCTGCATGGGAAATATGATCAATTGCATCAACAATAAAGTCGACCGGCACAACGTTAATGCGGCCACCTTCAATACCAATAGTAGGCATCCACTTTGGTAAAGTGTTACGAATTTTTTGCAGCATTTTGAAGAAGTAATATGGACCGTCAATCTTGTCGATCTCACCAGTCTTAGAGTGCCCCACAACCATACCAGGACGATAGATTCTGAAAGGAATAGAGCATTCGTCTCGAACAGCCTTTTCCGAGTCATGTTTTGTTTGAAGGTATGGATCGTCAAGGTTCTCGGCCTCTTCGAACATATCCTCTCTAAACGTCCCCTTATAAAGACCAGCTGCTGCGATCGAACTAATATGGTTAAAACAGCCTGCTTGCATTTCTGTCGCGGCAACAATTGCGTTTCTTGTGCCCTGTACATTTACTGCTTTCTGAATTTCAGCACCAGCGTTCAAATCATAGATCGCTGCTAGATGATAAAAGTGCTTAACATTTCCTTTGAGCTCGGCCATTTGAGCATCAGAGATACCCAGGTTATCCTGAGTCAAATCGCCAACGATCGCTACAACGTCATCACCTGACACGTTAAAACGCTCAAGCAATTCCTCATAGCGCTCCATACTGGACTCTTGTGTAAGAAGATATATCTTCTCACCACGCGCGATTAGTTTCTCAACTAAAAAACGACCAATAAAACCGGTTCCACCGGTCAAAAAATAGCTCATTACTTAATACCCCGAAAAGAATAAATTGATTGCGCTTCGCTCAGAATTCGCTTACCAATGGATAACTAGTTAATTCCCTGCATCAGTATCTTAAGTCTGAAATCAAATGCGACCACACCAAAGATAATTGTAGTATAAAGCCAAAAATATGCTGAAATATAATACTAATCGGCCATGTGACCTTATTTTAACTACAGATTACGTAGATACATTACTCTAATATATATAATTATGTTATTAACGTGAACTTGCTTTAACAAAAGCCCCTATCAAGCTGAAATAACACTATACTAGCTCACTAAATTTACTTTGATCATCGAGGAATTTCTGTGTTCGGAATATCAATTTTACGGCCAGTTTATTTGCTTTTCATATTATGCGCTGTAGGTATTATATCTAGTAATGTTAACGCCTCCCTTTCTATAGAAAAAAGCCCTAATGATAGCCGGCACTACGATTACTTAGTACTAGAAAACAAACTTCGAGTCTTGCTGGTTTCCGACCCAAATACCGATAAATCTTCTGCGTCTCTAGACGTTAATATTGGCAGCGCAAGTGACCCTCTTGAATATCCGGGCTTGGCCCACTTTCTTGAACATATGCTCTTCCTTGGCACTGAAAAATTCCCTGAGCCTGATGCTTATCAGAAATATATCACTCAACATGGCGGCTCACACAATGCATATACTTCACCTGAAAATACAAACTATTTCTTTGATATCCGACCCGAATTCCTAGAAGCGGCGCTTGAACGCTTTTCTGAGCAGTTCACTCACCCGCTTTTTAACGCCGAGTATGTCGAGCGTGAAGTTAACGCTGTTCATTCCGAATACACATCCAAAGTCAAGGATGATGGACGACGCTTTTATTCTGTAATAAAAGCAGTATTAGCCGACGATCACCCCTATAGCCGCTTTTCTGTTGGAAACCTTGAAACCCTGAGTGACAAAGGCGAAGAAAAGTTACGCGACACTTTATTAGAGTTTTATCAAAAGAATTACTCTGCGAATCAAATGACTTTGGTAATTTTGGGGAAAGAGCCTCTTTCAACACTTAAAAAGTGGACACTAGCCAAGTTCAGTAACATTCCAAACAGCAACGTCGAGTTTACCGACATATCGCAAGATTTCTTCGCAGAAGATTTCCTACCTGTAAAAGTTGAAGCGCAATCGATAATGGACAAGCGATCAATGATGCTCGCATTCCCCATACCATCATCAAGCCTTCACCAAGACTCAAAGCCTGTATCCTACCTATCAAACCTGATTGGCCATGAGGGTAAAGGCAGCCTATTGTCGGCATTAAAAAATGAAAACCTAGTCGACTCACTATCGGCCGGTGCAGAGTTTGATACTAGAGTCAAAGAACTGTTTGTTATCCGCATGAGCTTGACTCAGTTTGGCTTTGACAACCAGGAACGAATTCTAGAGACCATTCATAGTTATATTGACCTTCTACGTAAAGAAGGCCTGAAAAAGCTTTACTTTGACGAACAAAAAACCATGTTAGATATTGCTTTTAACTATCAAGAGAAAAGTGAACCCATTCATTTCACGAGCAAGCTATCAAGGGCGCTCCAGTTTACTTCAGCAGAAGATATTCTTATCAAGCCCTACTCGCTCAAGCAGTTCGATCACGAGTTATACAAAACATACTTAAGCCATCTTAATCCCAAGAATATGTTTGTTGCGGTTAGCGCTAAAGCAGTTGTTGGAAAACGGTTTACTGACTGGTACGACGCACCCTATAACATTCAAGAACTGGATCAGAACCTTCTGGATAAACTCATCAAACCTAAGCAGGACAATAGGCTAAGCCTGCCAGAAAAAAACATTTTTATTCCGGAAAACATATCAATAGTTAAAACGATGAATACTGAAAAGCCAGAGCTTCTGCTCAAACAACTTGGCTTAGAAGTATGGCATCACACTGACACTAGCTTTGGCACGCCTAAATCAAACTTATTCCTTACCATACGCTCCCCTGAAGCGCTTAAGTCTGCGGCAACGCTAAATATGACAGATCTTTTAGTAAAACTTCTAACTGACTCGCTTAATGAATATAGCTACCCTGCCTATCTTGCAGGCCTTCATTACGAGCTATACAAGCATATGCGTGGTGTAACCATCAAAATCAGCGGGTACAGCGATAGACAGGCCCAACTTCTAAGCAAGTTACTTAACACCGTTAAATATGCAGAGTTTTCTCCCTCTCGTTTCTCTATAATGAAAGAACGCTTGTCTAGAAGCCTATCAAACGCAAAAGATAAGAAGCCATTTCAGCAAGCTATTTCCAAAGCTCAGAACGTAGTTATTGCTCCTTCTTGGAATGAAGAAGAACGTCTGAGCGCACTTAGAGATATAAAACTAGAAGATATTAATCAGTTTCGTGAAGACTTTCTGTCTCAACTAGATATAGCAGTGTTGAGTAGCGGAAACCTATCGCGTGCATCAACACTCAATAATGCACAATTAATTCAAAGCATATTACTTGATAAGGCAACTAAGACCGAGGTCAGCCGCGCCAAAATTCGCCGCATACCACCTAAGACTCCTTGGCTCAACACGCTCGACACCGAGCACAGTGATACCGGCTTTGTTCACTATGTACAAGGAAAAACTACTAGTCACAAAGAACGTGCTAAGTACTTACTACTCACTCAAATACTCTCTAGTGATTACTACAACCAAGTCCGCACTCAAAAACAAATGGGTTACATCGTATTCGCAACCAATTTTGAGTTGCTTGAAGTACCGGCTATAGCGTTCATTGTTCAGTCCCCTAGTAACACAGGCCAAGAGCTTTATAAGGAAACCAAGGCGTTCATTCATACAAGCTTAGAGACAGTTAGGTCAACAAGCAAAGCTGACTTGAACAAGCACAAGAGCTCGGTTGTTGCAAACCTACTAAAGCAAGACAACACCCTTTATTCACGCTCCAATAGGTTTTGGAAAGACATTGATATAAAAAATGTAGACTTCGACACCAAAGAACAATTAGCTAAAGAAGTGAACTCTCTTACCTTAGAAGATATGAGCACTCTAGTTCAGAACATTATTGCTGACGAAAACGGGGTGCTTACTGTTGTCGCAAAATCTAATTCTGAAAACTCTCAGGCAAGAGAACCAGAAAAGACAGAAATTAACAGCGCCGAGGGCATGACGAATCTTTCTACTGAACAATGGCAAGGGTTCAGCAAGTTCTAGAAAAAGCTTATTTAGCTTCAGATAGCCCGCGCTATCTGAAGCTCTTTACTAGGCATATGGAATGATAGACTCACCATAGAACCGGAGATCTTCAAGCACCGACTGAGATTTAGAGTCGATATCCGATTGAGATATTGCATGAATGCGATCGAAGAACTCTTTAAAAGTAAGGTACCCGCCATCGGCGCTCATCAATTTGTTTGCACAATACCGCTCCCACTTTGACTGCTCTTCCTCCGTCAAAGTTTGAGGAAAGTTTCGCGCTTTGTAGCGAAACAATAATTCCGGCAAACGACTATCCTGAAATCTAAACTCCTCTTCCTCCAACTCAATATCACTGGCCTGCCTAACGCGCGACATCTCAGCTTTATCATGGGTAGAGAAAAAACCACCGCTATATATCATCAAGTCGGGGTCTGTTTCGTTTCTCTCGGGGGAGCTCAGGCTGAACACTTCTTTAATTTTTTCAACAAATATTGGGTTATTTCTGATCCATTCTAAGTGTGACCTCATCAAATCCAGATTCAGCTCCCAGCGTTCAAGTCGTTCAGCAGACATCGTCTTTATCATTGCAGCAGGAACAACCATTGGGCATTTATTTACATGAATCGCCTTGATTGCTGGCCGCTCTTCGCCCTCAGAAAGCTGCGCCGAAGGCATGTAAAGCCGACGCTGAATCTGTTCATTGCTCAGCGCAAACAAGTAAGCAGGGTCTTGCCTTAGATCAAAACAGATAAAGGAATTTTTATTCTTGGAGTCTTGAAATAGCGGCACAATAAGCGCACAACACCCTTTACTTGCAGGAAATTTCGAAGAAACATGAAAAACCGGTTTAAGCTTATTTGGTTCGAGTAACTCTAGTACCTTATGCTTGTCTCTATTTTTAAAAACATAGTCGAACAATTGTGGCTGTGCTGACTTGATTAGCTTAGCTAGGCCGATGGTGGCATAAACATCACTCATCGCGTCATGTGCTGACAAGTGCTCAATACCATTAGCTTGACTTAAGACCTCAAGCCTAAAGCTTGGCGTTCCAGAGTCATCACAAGGCCAATTGATCCCTTCGGGTCGAAGAGCGTAAGTTAAACGCACAACATCGATTAAGTCCCAGCGTGAATTACCGTTTTTCCACTCTCGCTCATAAGGGTCTATAAAGTTCCTATAAAACAGGTTTCGAGTGATTTCATCATCAAAGCGAATACTATTATAGCCAGCCACACAGGTAGACGGGACTGAAAAAATCTCTTCTACCTTCTTGGCAAACTCGACCTCAGAGAAACCGTTTTCTTGTGCATATTGAGGTGTGATGCCAGTAATTAAGCAAGCTTCTGGAGAAGGCAAAGCATCTTCTGAAGGGCGACAGTAAAAAGTCGTTGGCTCTTCGATGATATTTAAATCTAAATCGGTTCTAACACCGGCAAACTGACTTGGCCTATCTCGGCGAGTATCTGCGCCGAATGTTTCGTAGTCGTGCCAAAAGATGGACTGCATTAGAACCTCCTAATCTAAGAAGGTTCATATTGTACTCTATAGGCTTGCTTTTCGAGAACTGTAAGATTAATAAAGGAAAAGATTTTACGGCTTAAATAAACCAACACCACGGTCGATATATTCCACCCGAACTCGTTCAGTACCATTAGCATTAGTGCCGGTATTCATATCTATATGAAGAGAAGTAGGTATGTTAATAAATACACCTGAAGCAGTGGTCATCTGACCATCACTCGTTGACCAGTCGGTGTCTTCTTTCTGAAAAGAGATGAAAAAGTCGTTGGTGTAATCAACATTACCTGTTGTAGAGTTTCTCTGCCCAACATCAAGAGTCTTATAGTCTGCAAGGTCATAACAGTAAAAACCCGAATTACAATCCGTTGCACCTCCACTTTGATCATTACCTACACCAAAATACTTA
>NZ_LWGA01000048.1:0-1121 GCF_001635235.1 Oleiphilus sp. HI0117
CGAGTGCTGGTTGCGAATTGGAGCATGTAACGGTTTCTTCTGCGCTATTGTCAGGAGCGCATAAGGGGNATGATGACGAGCATCATGAGGACCACGATGACGAGCATCACGATGAACATGATGATCACCACGAAGCATCACATAGTGAGTTTGAAGCTGAGTATCATTTCGAGTGTAAAAATATCGCGGCACTGAAAGATGTAAAGGTTAGCTTGTTTGAACTCTTCAATTCTCTTCAGGAGGTTGAAGCACAGGTTATTTCAAGCGCAGGTCAGAGCTTACAGGAGCTTGATCACCGTAAAACGAGTATTACGTTCTAATATGGATGCTAAACAAGTACTGTTGAAAGTAGACAACTTACGCTTCCGCTGGCCTTCGGGCCAGCGGGATGTTCTCGATATCCCCAAGTTTGAAGTGCTTAGTGGCGAAGGTGTCTTTATTAAAGGGGAGAGTGGTACAGGGAAGACGACCTTGTTAAGCCTTATAGGTGGGATCAACCTACCTGATGCGGGTTGTATCGAGGTTTTGGGGACGGATATTAGCAAGCTGCGTCAGAGCCGGCGAGACCACTTCAGAGCTGATCATATAGGCTTTATCTTTCAGCTTTTTAACCTGATTCCTTATTTGTCGGTAATTGAAAATATCACACTGGCATGTAAATTTTCTAAGTTGCGTACTCAACGAGTATTAGCAAAGTCGGGCAGCCTGGAAGAGGAAGCTTATCGCTTGTTATCGCAGCTTCAGCTAAATGATCGCTCCATGCTGACACGAAAAGTATCTGATTTGAGCGTTGGCCAACAGCAGCGTGTCGCCGCCGCCCGGGCCTTGATTGGCTCGCCGGAACTCATTATTGCCGATGAGCCGACCTCTGCATTGGATGCCGATACACGTGAACACTTTATTCAGTTACTACTAGAAGAGTGTAAGCAAAGTGGTGCGACCATATTGTTTGTTAGCCACGATGCTGGCCTGGAAGCCGCTTTTGATCGCAGTATTCAGTTAGGCGAACTCAACCGCGCTTGCGAACAGTCTTCAAATAAAGGGCAGGAGGCCGTGTTATGAATTGGGCACTGCTGATGAAGCTAACGCTGAAAAGTATCCTCAACCGGAAATTTACCAGT
>NZ_LWGA01000049.1:0-1308 GCF_001635235.1 Oleiphilus sp. HI0117
CAGCAGTGGGTAATTACCAGACAAATCGAAAAAGCTAACGCTTAATCTACCCTGTTCTTGATATGAGTGAATATTATCAAGACACTATTGCAGCTCTTGCTACGGCGGCAGGTCGTGGCGGAGTTGGAATTGTCAGGGTATCAGGCCCAAAAGCCTTAGATATCGCTAAACTGATGGTTCATTTTGAGCCTAAGAATCGATATGCACATTATTGCGATTTCTATGATCCAGATGGTTTACGTTTAGATCAGGGAATTGCCCTGTACTTTAAAGGTCCCCACTCCTTTACCGGTGAAGACGTCGTTGAGTTCCAAGCTCATGGTGGCCCGGTCATTCTGGATCTTTTGTTAAAAGCCATCGTTTCGAATGGTGCTCGCTTAGCAGAAGCGGGAGAATTTTCTCAACGCGCCTTTTTTAATGACAAGCTGGATCTGGTTCAGGCTGAAGCTATTTCTGACTTAATAAACAGTACTTCCGAGCAGGCTGCTCGTTCTGCTTTGCGTTCCCTACAAGGGGACTTTTCTCAGCAAGTTGATGCCATTGTATCCGGCTTGATTAAACTCCGAATGTACGTGGAAGCAGCAATTGATTTCCCTGAAGAAGAAGTTGATTTTCTTTCTGAGTCACATGTCCTGGAGCAAGTTGATACTCTGATTGATACCTTGAATGACTTAATCAATAATGCGAATCAAGGGGCACTACTAACTGAAGGAATGAGGGTGGTAATTGCCGGTCGTCCAAATGCAGGTAAGTCTAGTTTGCTGAATGCTTTAGCAGGACGCGATTCAGCTATTGTGACTGATATTGAAGGAACTACACGTGATGTGCTTAAAGAGCAGATCAATATTGATGGAATGCCTTTACATATTATTGATACGGCAGGGCTTCGAGAAAGTACTGATAAAGTTGAACAGATTGGTATTGATAGAGCTTGGCAGGAAATTGAACAAGCTGATCGAATTCTTTTAGTTGTTGATGCTTCATCTATTGAATCAAACTCTGACTCATTACCAGACACGCTATGGCCAGAGTTTTTGGAAAAGCTCGATAATCAGGACCATATAACAATTGTTCGAAACAAAGTGGATAAAACGTCAGAAGCCCCATCGACTGCTTCGCTTGGTGAATTCCCACTTATTTCTTTATCCGCTAAGCAAAAACAAGGCTTAAGCTTACTACAAGATCACCTTAAAGAGTGCGTTGGTTATAAGGCTAATAATGAAGGTACATTTACTGCACGCAGACGGCACCTAGATGCCTTAAATCGTGCTTTGGATGCTGTAAATCTTGGTCGAAGACAGCTAACAG
>NZ_LWGA01000050.1:0-992 GCF_001635235.1 Oleiphilus sp. HI0117
AAACCAAGTATGTTTAGTTAGAATAATACTACATTTACATGCCTATAATAGTGGCGAGTATAGAAAATTCAACTCTCAAAAACTTTAAAAATAAATCGTTGACACCGCTAAAAAAATCATTAGTATACACCTCGCTTTCGACATGAAAGCAATTGCGGTGAGCTGCCAGAGTGGTTGAATGGACTGGTCTTGAAAACCAGCGTGGGTTAATAGCCCACCCGGGGTTCGAATCCCTGGCTCACCGCCATTTTTACTCCTTGATTTCCCAAGTTATTAGTTAAGATTCAAAGCCTCTTGGGGCAACTTTGGGGTAAAAACGGGATCCTTAGTGCACCTCCTAGCACGTTAAAATCTTATTCTAATCCTAAAAATGGTGAAATCAACTTAGCAGTGCTAGGTCTGTCTTCATGTATTATTTTTCCATAATGCTTTTTTAGCATCGATTCTGATGTGTGCCCCATAATTTCAGCAACAATACCAAGTGGTACATACTTTGTTATTAGCATCGATGCGAAAGTATGTCGACACTGATTTGGGCCTCTATGCCGCACGTTAGCTTCTCTCAACAAGGTTTCATAAGCTGTTCCTACTGACCGCTTGCTAAAAAGCTGCTCGTCTGTTTGTGATTTGAAGTTCTTGAAAATAGGTCGGATTTTATAGGATGTCGAATGTGTGTTGCTTCTGTTCTTTACACTGATTTCAATCGGTTTGTTCGTATATGAATATCTATGCTGCTTCAATAAAGTATCGATAGCAGGCCTTAACAATTGAAAAGAGCGTGTTCTTGAGGCTTCCTTAGGCACTTTGAATTCGTCACTTACATAAGCACGTTTAATATTTACTGTGTATGTGTTGAAGTCGATATCTTCCCACGCTAATGCGATTACTTCCGAAAGAGAGAGTCCTGTCCAGCACGTAAAGATGAACATGTTTATTATTTCTGGTCGACTGTAGTCACGTCTTTCTAGTTCAATTATTTTTTCCAGTTCTTT
>NZ_LWGA01000051.1:0-823 GCF_001635235.1 Oleiphilus sp. HI0117
GTTGCTGCTTGTCAGTATGAGGGTGTTTGCAGGTCAAGGCCTTAATGATGAAGGAGCCTCGAATGTGGAGCCTAAGAAAACTCTGCGTTTGGCAGGCCCGCCTTGGGAGCCGTTTCTGTATGAACAGCAGCCGCGCAAAGGATTGGCAACAGAGATTGTAATAGAAGCTTTCGAGCGTGCAGGCTACTCCGTTGAAGTCTCAATTAAGCCTTGGCGAAGAGTATTAGCAGAAGCCGAAAAAGGCATGGTTGATGTATTGATCGGCTTATGGTTTAACGAGCAAAGAGCGAGCAATTTTCTTTATTCCGACCCTTACTATGTTAATCAAATTAGCTTTATTTCTGATCAGAGCGAAGTGATTTCATATCAGAAATTGGATGATCTAAAAGGTTTAAAAATAGGAGTAAGAAAGGGGGCGAGTTTTGGTCATAATTTCGACAATGCTGCAGGGCTGAATAAAACCCCAATGGTAAACGCCTTAAGCATGTTAAAGATGCTGGCACTGGGGCGGATAGATATCGGCATTGGTGATCATTTGATTTTGAGTCGCTTGATGCAGAAAAATAAGATGCTTAACGAACAGCTTAAATTTGTAGAGCCCGCTTATACTGAGCGTGAGCTTCACATGGCGATTGTTAAGTCTTTAGCTGATCATCAGGCAATTGTCTCTGCATTTAATCATCACTTGCGAAAGATGAAGCAGCAGGGAAGAGTTAAAGAAATTATTAAGACCTACAGCCCTTAAACTCTTTACCACTCCCCCGTATTCGTCATTGATACCCAAGGCTCTTCAGGTGCAAGGTTATCGCCCTTTTGTAGAAGT
>NZ_LWGA01000052.1:0-795 GCF_001635235.1 Oleiphilus sp. HI0117
TGGGCGAAATAGGGCAATACTATACTGAATATGTCACTGTATTCTAAGTTATTAGACGGGCACTTAACTTCTAGAGCGCTCGATATAGTAGTTTCCCTTTTCGCTCACAACTGGCGATTTTCTGATATTTAAATATGATCGCTTTTAACAAAAAGAAATGGGTATTCCTGCAATACTAAAAGGCCGCTTTTGCTCAAAAGCCAGCATTGACTCAAGATTCAAACTGGCTGTTTTACCCCTATCTAGATAAACCATCTGAACGACGAGTTTGCGGACTTTTTTGCCTGTGGGTGTTGAATTGCTATGCCGAGTGCCCCATTTTCGTCTGTAAGATCGAATTCTGTCTATCACGACCTTTATCGCGCCAGATCGAACCTTTTGGCTACAAGTACGTAACAGTATACCATTCTGGACTGAGCCCTTTAATTGTCCATTTCAATTCGAATTGGCACCTATGGAAGCCTGTCATCACTCATCAGAGCACTAACGCGCTTACGCTCTGTTTCATCAAAGTGATAGGCCAACAGTTCAGAAATGGATTGCTCCTTATCTTGTTCACTTAAGCTAGAATCTAAGACAGTTTTTCGCTCAGCGGAAAAGCTGCTAAGTCTCTGCGACCATTGCGCTCGACGTTTGTCTAAATCGGCTAGCGCTGCCGCAGCCTCACTCCCTAGCATGTTCTCCCGCAGCTGATACACTTCGCTAGCGGGCGCATTATCGGCTTTCATTTTTCTAACTTGTTCTGATAGCAATGCATGTTGCTGAGCGCGCTGCCTCGTTGCTCTAATGTCCTCT
>NZ_LWGA01000053.1:0-1321 GCF_001635235.1 Oleiphilus sp. HI0117
GATTTTATTCCTAGCCTGATTAAATACTACATTCATGCTTTTTATGAGAACTCGATTGCGCCCAAGGATTTACTACCTTTGCTTAAGAGTGATTTGGCAAAAGGTCGAGCGAATAAAAGAATATCACTAAAAGGGCGTTACGTGGCTGAAGAGATAGAGGTGCTTAAAGCTAGGGCTCAGATAGAAACCACAACGGAACTCTTAAAAAGTATTGTATTAAAGATTCACGAAGAAATACTCGTTAAGCAAAAGGCGAGTCGAATCAAAGAGCTTGAACGCTTAGTCGCTGCGGTGGCTTAGTATTAACGACCGATAACGGAATGAATTGAAAATTTTAAGGAAGAAAATATGGGTATATTAGTCGCATTTCTCACCTATCTTGTCGTTGGTTTGCTAGCAATTATATTAGCGCCCGTTCTTTATGCTTGGGTGACCAAGAAGGTAATCGTTTTTGAAAACGCCATATTCAAAGAGTATGCCTACTTCTGGGTGCTCTTGATTCTGCTTGGAGTGGTTTTCCAGGTGCTTTATGTTGCAACGACCCAAGTCATTTACGGCATGGAGCAGCCTATAGGCCTCTACGTGGAAAACTATTCAAATTTGAGTGCACTGATTGGCTTTGCGACAGAGGTGTTGCTTGCTAAATGGATTTTTAGGGAAAGCTATTGGAAGGCTTTTAAGGCATCAATTGTGTACACCATTCTTCTGGTTTTATCTCTTATGATTTTATTTTTTGTTGGGATTTGGGTTGGGCTTAGTGCTTTTGTTGGAGGCTAGTTCTGTCGGCTTGGGTAGGAGGTCTGGTAAATGTTAAGAGTATTACTTAAATGGCTTAAGAAAATAACGATCTTATCAATCGCACCAATTGGTATTTATGGAACTTTGGAGTTGTCTCGCTATTACAGCACAGATGTTCAGTATTTACCTGATGACAGCTTCTTTACTGAGTTTGAGGATATCAAGGTTGATCAATTCGGATGGAGTGCACGGTCAGGACACGGAGGCATCTACTGGGTAAGTGACAATGAAATAGTCACCATGGCAGAGATTGAAAACGAAAAAGCTTTATACCTTGTGAATGTTACGGATGGCTCTTATACGAAATTGGTAGATACCCAAAGTCAAAAGAGGAAGCTCCGTCGATATTGCTTTTCCAATGACACTCTATTTGTCTCTTCATGGCCTTCTTCAGAGCCGCTAGAGTTCGAATATCAACCTAGAAATTTTAAGATTGTTTCTCGGCGAGGTTCTGAACTGAATGGACGATTACGTTCAGCCGTTAGGTGTGGATACTACTCGAGGCCAGGTAAATCTAAACAGC
>NZ_LWGA01000054.1:0-630 GCF_001635235.1 Oleiphilus sp. HI0117
AGGGCACCTGGTTGGTGATAACTTATTGTCTGTGGTTGCCGACCGACTTAAAAGTTGTGTTTCTGATATTGATATTGCAGCGCGTACCGGTGGCGATGAATTTTGCCTTGTGCTTAGTGGTGTTCACAGTGAAAAGAAGGTTGTAGAGCTTGCAAGAAAGGTGCTGAGAGTTCTGGAAGAGCCCGTTGCAATTGAGGGAAGGCGCCTTTCTGTATCATCGAGTATTGGCATCACATTGTCTCTTTTGGATGGTGTATCCGCTGCAACTTTGTTGCAAAACGCCGATCTAGCGATGTATCAAGCCAAAGCCTCAGGCAAGAATAGCTACCATATCTTTAATCATCAGCTCCATAAAGATGCTGACTCGCGTATGGCCTTGGAGGAAGAGTTACGCCATGCTGTCGAACGGGAAGAGTTTGTATTGCACTATCAACCGCAAATGGATTTGAGTACCGGAAAGCTGATTGGTTGCGAAGCTCTATTAAGGTGGCAGCATCCTAAGCGTGGTTTGTTATCGCCATTTTTCTTTATCGATATGGTAGAGAATAACGGCCTGATTATTCCCATTGGTAAGTGGATTATTCATGAGGCTTGCCGCCAGTGTGCCGATTGGCAGCAGCGCGGGCTAAG
>NZ_LWGA01000055.1:0-1510 GCF_001635235.1 Oleiphilus sp. HI0117
GCGTGGTGGGTAACTACTATTTTGAAGCAGAATCTCTGTTGTACAGAGTGCTTGCGCTACTTGTTTTGGCATTTGTTGCTGGATGGGTTGCCGTTCAAACGACAAAAGGGCAGGCCTTTGCGAAGTTGGTCTCTGAAGCTCGTTTAGAGATTCGTAAGGTTGTATGGCCTACTAAGCAAGAGTTGACCCAGACGACAATGATAGTTGTTGTTTTTGTGTTAGTGGTTGCGCTTATTTTATGGGGTGTCGACTCCCTGATCGGCTGGATTGTTTCCAGTATTATAGGGTAGTAGGAGAATCACGATGTCCAAAGCTTGGTATGTAGTTCATGCCTATTCAGGTTACGAAAAGCAGGTAATGCGCTCGTTGCAAGAGCAGGTTGCTTTGAAAGGCTTGGAAGCAAAATTTGGTGAAATACTGGTTCCTACAGAGGAAGTGGTAGAAATGCGCGAAGGTAAAAAGCGCAAGAGTGAGCGTAAGTTTTATCCAGGCTACGTTCTTGTGCAAATGGAAATGGACGACGATGCTTGGCATTTGGTTAAGTCCACTCCAAGAGTGTTAGGCTTTATTGGTGGTACTGCTGAAAGACCTGTGCCAATTACTGATCGTGAAGCTGATACGATTCTTCAGAAGATAGAGACGGGTGCAGAGAAACCTCGTCCTAAGACCTTGTTTGAAGCTGGTGAAGTGGTTCGGGTTATCGATGGGCCGTTTGCAGACTTTAATGGTGTTGTTGAGGAAGTAGATTACGAGAAGAGCCGCGTTAAAGTAGCGGTTCTGATTTTTGGTCGCTCTACCCCTGTCGAACTAGAGTTTGGGCAAGTAGAAAAAGACTAAGCAAGTAAGATTTTATCTGCTCACTTTGCGAACTGCAAAGTGGGCTTTTTCTGTCTATACGGGGAGCTATTGAAGCGTTTGAACCCGAAGGAGTAAAAAATGGCAAAGAAAGTTGATGCTTATATCAAGCTTCAGGTAGCCGCTGGTAAAGCGAATCCAAGTCCGCCGGTTGGTCCTGCACTAGGTCAGCACGGTGTTAACATCATGGAATTCTGTAAAGCGTTTAACGCTCAGACTCAAGGTGTTGAACCAGGTCTGCCAGTTCCTGTTGTAATTTCTGTATATAGTGACAAGAGTTTTACTTTTGTCATGAAGACCCCACCTGCATCTATTCTGTTGAAGAAAGCTGCTGGTATCACTAGTGGTAGCGGTCGTCCTAATACTGAGAAGGTTGGAACTGTTACTCGCGCTCAGTTAGAAGAAATTGCTAAAACTAAAGACCCTGACTTAAATGCAGGTGATATGGATGCTGCAGTAAGAATTATTGCTGGTACAGCGCGTAGCATGGGACTTAATACTGAGGGTGTTAACTAATGGCAAAATTAACAAAGCGCCAAAAGTTGGTGCAGGAAAAAGTTCAAGCAGAAAAAGCGTACACGGTAGAAGAAGCGGTAGCTTTGCTTGCTGAGCTTTCAAACGGTGTTAAGTTTACTGAGTCGGTAGATGTTGCTAT